>RGZZ01000053.1 GCA_010028905.1 Pseudomonadota bacterium
CGCGCCTGGACGAAGCACGGTCACCCAGGGGTGCAGGTACCAGAAGTACAGCGGGGGGTGGACCTCTCCGAGCGAACGCATGCGCCCGAAGATCTCGAGCAGCGGTGGCTGCGCGTCGAGAACGCTCACGCCGTCATCGACACCGAGGGAGAGCCGCCCGCCGGGAAGCCAGCGGAGCGCGACCGCGACGGCTGCGAGGAGAGCGGGCACAAGCCAGCGACGCGCACCTGAGGGGGCGTCGTGTGCCTCGTCTCCTCGAGCTCCTGTCATGACGACGTCGCTGCTCGGGGGGGAGACGAGTCTCGCGGATGCATCACTAGACGATCTTGAAGTAGTCGACGAGCGTGCAGCGACGCGGTCGCGTGAAGGTGACGGCAGAGGTGGGGCCCTCACCGGTGGTTCCCGCGATGGTCATGGTGGTAAAGCCCTCGCCACCGAATCCGAGCGACGAATAGTTCGGGCCGTTCTTCACGAACAACGTGCATGCGACCGCCGCGGCCATGGTCGACAGGTTCTCGAGATTCCTCGAGTACATGACCGCGGTGTGGTTGTAGCCGTGCTCGGCCTGTATGGCCGCCTCGATCGCGTCGCGCACGTCACGCACCCGCACCATGGGGAAGACCGGCATGAGCTGCTCGGTCTGGACGAGGGGATGATCGGCGTTCACCTCTGCCACCAGGAGCCGCGTCTCGGACGGAACATCGAGACCCGCGGCTTTCGCGATGACCGCCGCGTTCTTGCCCACGAGATCCTTGTTCACGACGGCGCGGGTCTGTCCGGCCGCGAGCGGCGGGAAGACCGCGCGCATCACGAGATCGAGCTCACGTGGCGTGAGCTCGTGGCAGTGGTTGCTCTTCATGCGAGAGCGCAGATCGTTGAAGACGCGATCGACGACGAACGCCTCCTTCTCGCACGTGCACATGATGTTGTTGTCGAATGACGACCCGTTCACGATCTCGCGGGCGGCGAGGTCGAGATCGGCGGTCTCGTCGACCACCACGGGTGGATTCCCCGGGCCCGCGCAGATGGCGCGCTTGCCAGACTTGAGCGCCGCCTTCACCACCGCTCCTCCGCCGGTGACCACGAGCGTGCGGATGCCCGGATGGGCCATCAGCGCATTGCTCGTGTCGAGGTTCGGCTCGCGCACGCTGGTGAGCAGGGTGGGAGGGCCACCCGCCTTCGCGATGGCCTCGTTGAGCATGTCGATGGCCCGCAGGCAGACCCGCTTCGCCGAAGGGTGCGGATTGAAGACGATGCCGTTGCCGGCCGACACCATGCTGATCGAGTTGTTGATGATGGTGGCGCCGGGGTTGGTGGAGGGCGTGATGGAGCCGATGACGCCAAAGGGCGCGCGCTCCACCAGGGTGAGCCCGCGGTCGCCCGTGAAGACCGTCGACTCGAGATCTTCCGGCCCGGGCGTCTTCGTGGCCTGCAGGATGTTCTTGCGAACCTTGTCTTCTGGACGGCCAAGCCCTGTCTCGGCGTGCGCCATGTCTGCGAGCAGCTGGGCGTTGTCGAGCGCGGTCTGCCGCATCGCCTGCACGATGGCCTTGCGCGTCTCGAGGGAGAGACCGATGAGCTGCTTCTGTGACGAAGAGGCCGCGTCCAGGCATGCGTCGATGGTGTCGTAGATGCCGCGTGACCGCATCGCCGACGACGAAGAGGGCGTTGCGGCCGCAGGCTCCGCAGCGTAGCGGCGCAGCACCTCTTCAACGATGCGCTTGACCTCAGAGCGATCGATGCTCATCTCGAGCTCCTCTCAGTGGGAAAGGCGACACGGGCGATCATGCGGGGGTCGCCTGGCCATCCTTGCGGTAGACGAGAACGCCTTGCGTCTCGATGGTGTCGAGAATGCCCATGATGGACGCATCGGTGGGCGTGTTCACGGTTCGCGAGGTCTGGCGTGCCGAGCTCCCGCTGCAGATCATCACGATCTCGCCCTGTCCTGCGCCCACCGTGTCGACCGCCACGAGCGGCTTGCCCTCGTTCGAGAGATCGGTGAGCGACACCGGCTGCACGATGAGCAGCTTGGTGCCCTCCATGCGGTGGTCCTTGGCGGTGCAGACCACGGTTCCTATGACTCTTGCGGCAATCACCTGCGTGTGGCTCTCCTCGCTCGCATCGTTCAACCCACCACGATGTCGACACCGGCGGCCTGGGCGACCTCTCGGGCGAGCGGCGTGATGATGGTCTGGGGTGCCACCTCGATGGTGGATGCCCCGCTGCGCAGCACGCGTTCGACGTCGTCGGCCGTGAGCACGTCTCGGCCGCTCGCAGCGGTCGGCGAAGCCGTGCGCGGCGCGCCTGCCACGGCCATCTCGTCGGGCAGGCGCCCGCTCTCCGCGAGGCGGATGCCCATTCCCGCGGCGGCCGCGACATAGGCGTTGAGGCGCTCGACCAGGCCTTTCGGGAGACGGGCCGCACGCGACGTGAGACGATGCACGTCATCTGCGCCCGCCAGCACGGGAACCCCTTCGGCAATCGCCGCCGTGAGTGCGGCGCTTGCGGGAGTGAATCCCAGGAGGTTCACCGCCGAGGCGAGCTCACGAACAGCGAGGTTGGGCACCAGAACGAGCCTGGCCTGGGCCAGCAATGGCTCCCAGGCGGGGGGCGCGTCGACGATGCGAACGCGACCGTCGGCTGTCGCGGCGTGCGCGATTCGGGTGCGTGGCCACAGCGCGGAAGGCACCAGCGAGACCGCGCACCCCGCGGCAAGCGCCGTTCGGATGTGCGCGGCAAGCTGATCGCCCCCCCGCTCCCCTTCCCCCATGACGATCACGGTCTGGGGAAGGGCAGCGTGAACCGATCCAGCGCTGTGCCCAGCCCGCTCGAGCTGCGCGAGCACCAGCTCGGTGATCTCGTCGATCAGCCCTTCGAGGTCCATGGCTCAGCCAGCGGCGTCGAAGGAGGTGCTACTTCGCCGCGGCCTTGGTCTGGGGAGGCGCGATGGGCAGAACCTCATCGAGATCGCGATGCGGCCGCGGAATCACATGCACGGCCACAAGCTCACCGACCTTGCGCGCGGCGGCGGCGCCCGCGTCGGTGGCGGCACGCACGGCGGCCACGTCACCCCGCACCAGGGCGGTCACGAGACCGGCGCCGATCTTCTCGTATCCGATGAGCTTCACGTTCGCGGCCTTCACCATTGCGTCGGACGCTTCAATCATTGCGACCAGTCCTCGGGTCTCGATCATCCCGAGGGCTTCGTAGTTGACCATGGAGCACCTCACTCAGTCTTCGTGGGCGTTGCAGGCAGAGCACGCATGCGCTCTGCAGGCGAAGCGAGTTGGGCATTCTACGGGGCCTCCCGAACTCCTCTCAGCCGCAGCCAAACGCGCACCACGAGGCCGACCCGAGGACGTCGCAGCGGGCTCAGCGCTACGCCTCAGACGTCGAAGCCCCAGGCCCGAAGAACGTCCGGGCGCTCGCGCCAGTCTTCCTTGACCTTGACCCAGAGATCGACGAAGTACGGCACGTCGAACACCGCCTGGAGATCGCGTCGCGCCATCTGACCGATGCGCTTCAGGCGCTCACCGCCCTTGCCCACGACGATGGCCTTCTGCGACTCGCGCTCGACGTAGATGATGGCACGCACATAGCGCGTTCCTGGAGCCTTCCCCTCGCGCGCTTCCTCGACCTCGACCGCGATGGCGTGCGGGATCTCCTGGCGCGTCTCGATCAGGGCCTTCTCGCGGATGATCTCGGCGGCTCTCGTCGACTCATCCTGATCGGTTCGCACATCCGGCGGGAAGAGCATGGGACCCTCCGGCAGGAGCGCGGCGATGGCGGCCTCGAGCGCGGGCACGCCGCGGCCGGTCACGGCGCTGACGATGTGCTCCGCGGCGAAACGACCCAGGGCACGATACGCGGCCAGGTGCTGCTCGACGGCGTCATCGTCGACCAGATCGCACTTGTTGGCCACGAGCAGAACGGGGAGCTCGACCTTCTCGACCCCTTTGAAGAGATAGCTCGCCGCCTCGATGTCGTCGACATGCGGCGTCTGCGAGATGTCGGCCACGAAGAGCACGAGATCGCCGCCTCGGCTCTCCTCGCGCACCACGTTGAGCATGGCCTTGTTCAGCGCGCTCTTGCCGCGATGGAAGCCCGGCGTGTCGACGAAGACGATCTGATGCTCGGGCGTGGTGCGCACCCCGAAGATGCGCCCTCGCGTGGTCTGCGGCCTTGGCGAGGTGACGGCGATCTTCTCGCGCACGATGGCGTTCACGAGCGTAGACTTGCCCGCGTTCGGGCGCCCGATCACCGCCACCATGCCACTGACAAAGCCATCCGGTGGTGTCAGCATGCCGATCCGGCGAATCCGCCGTGCTCCATCTCTTCATACAGGTCGTGAGACAGCGACGCGATGGCCCGATCACCGGCGATCACATCGGCGAGGTCCCACGTGAGACACGAGAGCACGTAGGGTCGAGCGGCGTACACGATGGCCACGTCGTGGCGGGTGTGCGAGATCTCGCCGGTCTTGTGCGCCACCTCGAGGCTCTCGGGCAGCAGCAGCGGTATCTTCTCACGGTACTGCTGGCGCTTCAAGATGCCGATGACCTCGGCGGTCGAAGAAGGCGACAGCAGCTCGCCGCGATGAAGCCGCGCAAGACAGACGGCCATGTCGCGCGCGGTGGTGAAGTTCTTGGCGTGGAGCGCATTCGGATCGATCATGAACTTGCGCCCCAGCACCGAGTCGGCCATGCCAATGTCGCGCATGCGCGCGTTGACCGCGTCGAAGCCAAGGCGATCGATGAGCAGGTTCGACGCCGTGTTGTCACTCACCACGGTCATCAGCCTGCCGAGGTCGCGCCACGAGGGTTGCAGCCCCGCGTGCATCTCGAGCAGCACGCCCGCGCCTCCGACCTTGTCAGCGTCTCGCAGCACCGTGACCGCGTCGAGATCGATTTCGCCGGCATCAGCGCGGGCGTAGAGCTCGATGAGGATGGGCACCTTCACCACGCTCGCGGCAGGCCGCACGACGTCATCGTGAACCCCTGCCCGAAGGCCGCTGCCCAGATCGACGACGTGACAGGCCAGCCGCCCACTGCTGGCCGCCTCGGCGCGAGACGCGCGCGAGGCAAGCCAGTCGTGCAGCTGCGGTCGGGCGTCCATCACTTGGCCGGACGGGCCAGCCAGACACCGAGCATGACGACGAGGCAGACGCCGACGATGCCCTGGGCCCAGAACACGCAGACGAAGTCCGGCCAGGCACCGATGGGCGGTACCATGGGCTGCAGGTTGCGTATCGCGGGGAACGCGAACAGCATCGCCGCGAAGAAGGTCATCATGCCGAACTCGAACTTGCGCCCGCGCAGCCACACGGCGAGGGTGAGAACAATGATCGTGGCGGCGATGCTCCAGATGAGGACGATGACGAAGATCGAGAATCCCCGCACGGTGCTGCTGCGCTCGATCTCGAGATTGGCGCTCTCGAACCCCGGCGTCTTCTTGTCCTTGGCTGCCGTGGCATCCGCAAACTTGAAGGTGTAGCCGGGGGTGGAGGTCTCGAAGGTCATGCCGACGGGAATGAAGACCTCCTCATCGTCGTCGCGGGTCTCCCCCTTCTTGATGTACGAGACGTCGACGTAGAGCTCAGCCTTGTGCTTGTCGTAGGGATACTCGAGCGCCTCTCCTCCGAAGAGGGCGAGCGTGACGTCGATGGGCGACAGACGGGTGCCCTTCTTGTAGGTGTCCATCTGCTTGCCCTTGACGCTGTTGACGCTGACGATGAGGTCACGCTTGAGCGAGTAGCCGTCTTCCATGAGCAGCTCTTCATCGCACTCGAGCTCGAGGCGGGCGGTGAGCTCTCCCTTCACCGGGTCGACGCCGGTCACGGTGAACTTGCCGTCGATGCTGGGGGACTCGAGGTTCTTGAAGTCGATCATGACGCTCGACTTCTTCTCTGCCTCCTGATGGAACGAAACCAGAACCGAGGTGTAGGTGCGCGCGAAGAGCGCGACGATAATCAAGCCCAGCACGACCTCGACGATGCGTCGAACCGTGGACGGACCGTTGCTCTCCTGATCAGCCATGGCCAGCGGAATCCCCCGTCTCAGAAATCAAAAACCGCGCTCGAGCGCGGTTCTCTGTGGTACCGGCGGACGGAATCGAACCATCGACCCAGGGCTTATGAGTCCCTTGCTCTACCGCTGAGCTACGCCGGCATATGTTACGCCGTTAGAGTATACTGGCTCAGCCTCGCTTGTCAACCCTTCAGTGGCGTCCCCGGAGGAGTTGCGCGAGAGGGGCGAGAAGCGAGTCAGCCGCGCCGATGACGGCGCTCGAAAGGGTGCGGGACGTGAAGCCGCCGAGAGAACTCTGCATCGGCCTGCTGGGGCTGGGAACCGTGGGCGCGGGCGTGTATCGCATGATCGAGGAGCGAGCTGACCGCGTCGCCGCACAGACCGGTGTGCGCCCGCGCGTGAAGCGCATCCTCGTGAACGACCGCAAGAAGGCGCGCCCTGGCATCGACCCGTCCCTCTTCGCCGATCGCTTCGATGACATCGTGGCCGATCCGGAGATCGCGCTCGTGGTCGAGGTGATGGGCGGCCTCGAGCCGGCACGCGCATACGCCCTTGCGAGCATGGCGGCCGGAAAACATCTCGTGACCGCCAACAAGGCGCTGCTGGCCACGCACGGCGAGGAGCTCTACAAAGAAGCGCGCAAGCGCCGCGTCGATCTGCTGTTCGAAGCCGCGGTTGCAGGCGGCATCCCCATCATCCGCGCCCTGCAAGAGTCTCTCGGCGGCGATCGGGTGGTGCGCATGCAAGGCATCATCAACGGAACCACAAACTACATCATCACCCGCATGACGCGAGACGGCCTCGGGTTCGACGAGGCGCTTCGCATGGCGCAGGACGAAGGCTACGCGGAAGCCGATCCGAGCAGCGATGTCGACGGTCTCGACGCCGCCTACAAGCTGGCGGTGCTCTCCTCGATCGGCTTCCACGCAAGGGTCGGGGTGAGCGATGTGGCCTGCGAGGGCATCCGCGCGCTCCACCGAGAGGACATCGCGCACGCGCGCGACCTCGGCCTCACCGTCAAGCTGATCGCGGAGGGGCTCGACAAGGGCGACGCCCTCGAGCTGTCGGTGATGCCCACGCTCATCCCGCTCACCCATCCGCTGGCCAGTGTCTCCGACGCATTCAATGCCGTGCTGGTCGAGGGCGAGTGGTCGGGCGAGCTCATGTTCTATGGCCAGGGGGCAGGGCGACGTCCCACGGCCAGCGCCGTCATCGCCGACGTGGTGCGGGTTCTCAAGGATGTGCGCGCCCGTCGGGTCACCGAAGCGCCCGGCACGCATCGAGCGCGCCGCGCCGTTCGGCGGCTCGACGATCGGTCGACACGCTTCTACCTGCGGCTGCAGGTCGCCGACGAACCCGGCGTTCTGGCCACCGTCGCCACCATCCTCGCGCGCGAGGGAATCAGCCTGCAATCGGTCATTCAGAAGGGGCACAGCGGCGACGACAGGGTGGAGGTCATCTTCCTCACCCACGACGCGCTGGAGAAGCGCATGCAGCGCGCCCTCGATCGGCTTCGCAACCTGGAGGCGGTGCGTCACGTGGCGGCCGTGTTGAGGGTGCGGGCGTGACGCTTCCCGAGTCGAGGACCTGAGACTTGCCCTCCGCCATCATCCGCGTGCCCGCCACCTCGGCAAACCTGGGTCCCGGCTTCGACTGCCTGGGCCTGGCCCTGGCCATGCACAACGAGGTCCGGCTGGAGTGGGGCGACCACGTGCATGAGACCCACGTCACCATCGGTGGCGAGGGGGCGTGCGAGATCAGTGACGAAGACAACGCCACGCTCTTGAGCCTGCGGCTGGGGCTGAGTGCCCTCAACCTCCCACCCGCGCCCGTTCGCCTCGCGCAGGAGAACCGCATCCCCCTGGCCCGCGGCCTGGGCTCGAGCGCCGCAGCCATCGTGGCGGGACTCGTCGCCGCCCGTCTCATGGCCGGACGCGACCCCCTCGACCGGCCCTGGCTGCTGCACAACGCCATGCTCATCGAGCCCCATCCGGACAACATCGCCGCGGCCATCTACGGAGGCCTCACCGCCTCGCTGCTCATCGATGAGGCGTCGGTGCGCTGCCTGCCCCTGGGCCGGCCACGCGGGCTGCGCGTGGCCTTCGCGGTTCCGTCTTACCGTGTGTCGACCCGGGAAGCGCGGGCCGTCCTGCCGCAGCAGTACTCCCGCGAGGACGTCATCTTCTCCGCGTCGCGCGCCGCCATTCTCGTGGGCGCGCTGATGAGCCGCTCGCACGACCTGCTCGACGAGGCGGTTCGCGACCGCATCCACACCCCCGCCCGCGCAAAGCTCATCGACGAGTGGGGGCGGGTCTCGGAAGCGGCGGCGAATGCGGGCGCCGACGGCGTGTTCATCAGCGGCTCCGGACCCACCGTGGGCGCGTTCGTTCGCGGCGGCGCCAGCGACGCAAGGCGGGTTGCGCGCGCCATGACCCTGGCCTTTGCAAGCGGAGGCGTGAAGGCGAAACCGCTCTGGCCCGAGATCGCGGCGCGTGGTGTCGAGGTCGAGACCCATTGACGTGACCCTGCCGGCGCACGCCGAGGCCCGGGTGCGGCGCCACGTGGCCGCGCACGACCTGCTGCCCCGCGGCTCCACGATCATCTGCGCAGTCTCCGGCGGCGCCGACTCGCTGTCGCTCCTGGCGTGGCTGGAGGCGCGGCGCGAGTCTCTCGGCATCTCGCTTCACGCAGCCCATGTGCATCACGGCATCGCGGAGGCGCGCTCCGACGAGGCCGCAACAGCGGTTCGAGCGCTCTGCCAGGCCCACGGCATTCCGCTGCACGAGCACCACGTCGATGTACCCGCGCTGGCGCAGCAGTGGCGCACCGGCGTGGAAGACGCCGGCCGAAGGGCGCGCCAGGCCTGGTTCCGCTCCCTGGCACGCCGGCTCGACGCGCGCGTGGCCACCGGACACACCGCCGACGATCAAGCGGAGACAGTGCTCATGCGGGCGCTGCGCGGAAGCGGCCCCCGAGGCCTGGCAGGCATCCGCGCGCGTCTGGGCGCCCCCCCGTGGCTTGTGCGCCCCTTCCTGCCGCTGCGGCGGAGCGAGACCCGATCGATGGCGCGCTCGGCGGGCCTCCCCGTGGTGGACGACCCCACCAACGACGACCCCGGCTACGGCACGCGAAACCAGATCCGGCTCTCGCTCATCCCCCTGCTCGAGCAGCGCTTCAACCCGAACGTCGTGGGCGCGCTGTGCCGCCTTGCCGAGGCCGCTGCGGGGGAGTCGAGCGCGCTGCGTGCCGTGACAGCGAGACTGGCCCGCCGCCTCGTGCAGGAAGGCCAGCCCCGCGTCGTCTCCAGCCGCCTCGCGCGGCTCCCACGGGGGCTGCGCGTGTCGGTCCTTGGCAAGGCGCTGGCCAGGATCGCACCGAGACGCGGGGACGCGCGCGACCTCGCCCGACTCGATGACCTGATGCGAGGCGCCATCGGACGCCGCACGCGAGCCGCCGGTGTAAACGCGCAACGCACGACGCGCGGTGTGGAGCTCGGTGACCCGCCTCTGGGCCGCCCCCACGCCCTCGGCGAAGGCGCTCCTCTCCCCGTTCCAGGCGAGGTCCGCATCGCGGGATGGGTGGTGCGCGCCTCGCTCGTGCAGCACGCCCCTGCGCCGTGCGCGCGCCGCGACCTCTCACCCCAGGGCTATCGCTGGGCCATGCAGACGCCCTGGCGCGCGGCGATCACCGTCCCGAGCGCAGGGCTGCGCGTCCGCGGTCGCCGCGCGGGCGATCGATGGCATCCATCGAGAGGATCAGGGTCGCGCAAGTTGAAAGCCACGCTCAACGCGTGGGCTGTTCCCGAGGCGGAGCGAGATGCCGTGCCCATCGTGACCGTGGAAGACACCATCGCCTGCGTCGCCGGCTGGGGCCCGGATGCCCACCACGCGACGCACGGATCGGAGACCGCCGCGATCATGCTCGAGTTCACGTTCGAAGAAAGAGAGCAAGCCTGACCATCGTGCTCAACGACATCGAAGAGATCCTCTACACCGAAGAACAGATCGCAACCCGCGTCCGCGCCCTGGGCGCCCAGATCTCGACCGACTACCAGGCGCTCGGCCCAGACGATCTAATCCTCGTGGCCGTGCTTCGCGGCGCCGCGGTCTTCCTTGCCGACCTCTCCAGGAACATCGCGCCTTCGACGGTCGTCGAGTTCATGGTTGTCGAGAAGATCAAGAAGAGCGACGGCAACGCCGAGGTCAAGATCATCAAGGACCTCGACATCTCCATCACAGGTCGCCACGTGCTGGTGGTCGAGGACATCATCGACGAGGGCGAGACGCTCCGCTTCCTGCTCGATGCACTTCGGCTTCGCGAACCCGCTTCGCTGAAGGTCGTCACCGTCTTCGACAAGCCGAGCGGCCGCAAGACCGAGATCGCCGCCGACTACGTGGGCTTCGAAGTTCCAGGAGCCTGGGTGGTGGGGTACGGTCTCGACTACCGTCAGCAGTACCGGAACCTGCCGGTCCTGGGGGTCCTGAAGAAGGAGATCCTCACCGGCTCCTGAAGCCGCACTGGCCTCAGCAACACGTTCAGACCCTGGTCTCTTGAAGGAATTGCAATTCCTGATGGGGAAGCAAGCGCCCGCCTCCTGTCACGGGGGCGGGAGCCCGTCACGCACTACCGTGGGCCAGAAGCCCACCGAACAGGAGCCTTCCGCCGTGGGCAAGCTCATGCGCCCGATCATCACCTGGATCATCATCCTGCTCGCCACCTTCGGCCTGGTGAAGGCGCTCATGCCGAACGCCGGCGTCTCTGACACCATTCCGTACAGCAAGTTCGAGCAGGAGCTCGACAAGGACAACATCCTGTCGGTCACGCTGGCGAACGGCGAGATCAAGGGCGAATACAAGACCCCGCAGGGCTCGCGATTCAAGACCTACTACGGCTTCCATACCGACCAGGCGTTGCAGGAAAGCCTCAAGAACAAGAACGTGCAGGTGACGTTCCAACAGGTCTCCGACACGCCGTGGTGGTACGTGGTGGTCAACTTCCTCCCCTACCTGCTCCTGTTCGGCTTCTTCATCCTGATCATGCGCCAGGCCCAGTCTGGCGGCAGCCAGGCCTTCTCGTTCGGGCGCAGCCGCGCCAAGCTCATGAGCGACAACCGGACCAAGGTGACGTTCGACGACGTGGCCGGTGTCGAAGAGGCCAAGGAAGAGCTCAAGGAGGTCGTCGACTTCCTCAAGTATCCGAAGAAGTACCAGTCGCTCGGCGCGCGCATCCCGAAGGGCGTCCTGCTGCTCGGCGGTCCCGGCACCGGCAAGACCCTTCTCGGCCGCGCCATCGCCGGCGAAGCGGGAGTGCCCTTCTACTACATCAGCGGCTCCGACTTCGTCGAGATGTTCGTGGGCGTCGGTGCGTCGCGCGTTCGCGACCTGTTCGAGCAGGCCAAGAAGACCGCCCCCTGCATCGTGTTCGTCGACGAGATCGACGCCGTGGGGCGCCAGCGTGGCGCGGGCCTGGGCGGCGGACACGACGAGCGCGAGCAGACCCTGAACCAGCTCCTGGTCGAGATGGATGGCTTCGAGGCCAACAACGGCGTGATCGTGCTCGCTGCCACCAACCGGCCAGACGTGCTCGACCCCGCGCTCCTCCGTCCGGGACGATTCGATCGGCACGTGAGCGTCGACAAGCCCGACGTTGCGGGGCGACGAGCCATTCTCAAGGTCCACAGCCGGGGCAAGCCCCTCGCCGAGGAGATCGACCTCGAGATCCTCGCCCGTCGCACCCCGGGCTTCTCGGGCGCCGATCTCGAGAACCTGCTCAACGAGGCTGCGCTTCTCGCCGCACGTTCGAACAAGAACGCGGTCGAGATGGACGACTGCGAGGAAGCCATCGACCGCGTGCTGATGGGGCCGGAGAAGAAGAGCCGGCTCATGAGCGACCGCGAGAAGGAGATCACCGCCTATCACGAAGCCGGTCACGCCCTTGTCGCAAAGCTCATCCCCGAGTGCGACCCGGTGCGCAAGGTGACGATCCTGCCCCGCGGCATGGCCCTGGGCGTTACGTGGTCGATGCCGGACGAAGACAAGTACAACCGCTCCCGCGCCGAGCTGGAGGCCTACCTGGCGCACTGCCTGGGAGGACGCGTGGCCGAGGAGATCGTGTTCAACGAGATCACCACCGGTGCCGCCAACGACATCGAGAAGGCCACCGACATCGCCCGCAGCATGGTGACGAAGTACGGCATGAGCGACCGCCTCGGCCCGCTCACCTTCGGCAAGAAGTCGGAACAGGTCTTCCTGGGCCGCGACCTGCACGAAGACCGCAACTACTCCGATGAGATCGCCAACCAGATCGACCAGGAGGTCAGGCGCCTCGTCGAGCGCGCGCACCAGCGCGCACGCGACCTCCTCACCCACAACCGCACGGTGCTCGAGAGCATCGTGGCCGAGCTGCTCGAGAAAGAGGTGGTCGACGGCGACGACCTCTCGCGCATCATCTCGCAGCACGGCGGCGGCGAACGTGGAAGCGAGACGGCGAGCGCCGAGACCACTGCTGCGCCCGGAACCACCGACGACGTGAAACCAGTGAAGGGAAGGCACCAGATTTGAAGCATGTGAGCCCTGCCGCCTCGACACCGGAAGCCCCTTCCATGACCGCGCGACCGAAGCCACGCGTGAACCCGCGTGAGCGGTCTTTCGTGCGGGGCCTTCTCTTCGGCATCAACGTGGTCGCGACGCTCTCGCTCGCGGCCATCCTCACCCTGCTCTACCTGATGCCAGACCGCCTGGCCCAGTACCAGATGAACGCGCAGATGGCCCAGATGGTGACGTTGCAGATCGTCTCGCTGCTGCTGCTGGTTGCCTGGCTCCAGCGCAACCTCTCGGCCACCTGGCGCGCCTTCACCCTGGGAGCGGCATTCGTGGTGCTCGCCGAATCGTGGCTGGTGGCGCTGACCTGACCGCGGCCCCCTCGTCTCTCCCCCGGAACGAAGAGCGCAGGCGCGGCGACGACACGACGTCGAGGCGCGCGTTCGCCCATCAGAGCGAGCGCGATTTTGCGCGCATCCTCGACTTCTACGGCATCCGGTGGCTCTACGAGCCCCACTCGTTCCCTTTGCAATGGGCCGATGATGGGCGCGTCATCGAGAGCTTCACGCCCGACTTCTATCTCGTCGACCTCGACCTCTTCATCGAGCTCACAACCCTCAAGCAGAGCCTCGTCACCCGGAAGAACCGCAAGCTGCGCCGACTCAAGACCCTCTATCCCGGACTGAACATCAAGATCTTCTATGGCAGGGATTATCGGATGCTTGCCGTTAAATATGGCATGCATCCGCAGCCATCGTCCTCCGAGGGACGAGCGTGCCCATCCTCGGCGGAGCTTCAAGGAGACGCATGACCCCTGCTCTCATGTCCGACGTGAAATCGGTCCTCTTCGATACCGACGTGCTGGCAAGGCGCATACGCGAGCTCGGTCAGCAGATCACCGAAGACTACCGAGGCAAGGATCTGATCCTGCTCTGCGTGCTGAAGGGCTCGCTCTTCTTCACGGCAGACCTCATGCGTCACATCGCGCTTCCCCTCACCGTCGACTTCATCGCAAGCTCGAGCTACGGCGAATCGACCCGCACGAGCGGCGTGGTGCGCATCCTCAAAGACCTCGAGGAATCCGTGGAGAACCGTCACATCCTCATCGTCGAGGACATCGTCGACACCGGCCTCACCCTGGGGTACCTCATCCGCACCCTGAAGCTGCGCCAACCCGCGTCCATTCGAACCTGCACCCTGCTCGACAAACCGGTTCGCCGCATCCTCGAGGTACCGGTCGACTACCGCGGCTTCGAGGTGGGCGATCACTTCGTGGTGGGCTACGGGCTCGACTACGCGAGTCGCTACCGCACGCTGCCCGCGGTGTGCGTGCTGAAAGACGAGATCTACGCATCATGATCCAGATCTATCCGCTCTTCCGGCTTCAGCAGCTCGACAGCCGCATCGCGTCCCTCGAGCACCAGCTCGGCGCCGCCGAAGGCAACGCCGAGATCGAGAAGAAGATCCGCATCCGCGAGCGCAAGCTGGGCGAGCTCGATACCCAGCGCCAGGGGCTTCGCACGAAGCTCAAAGACACCGAGCTGCGTCTTGCAACCGTCGAGAGCCACATCCGCGACATCGAGAAGAAGCTCTACTCAGGCAGCACCGTGAACAGCAAGGAGCTGGCCGGATACAGCCAGGAGCTCGAGCTGCTCAAGAAGCAGAAAGGCGACCTCGAAGACACGGTGCTCGCCCTCATGGAACAGGTCGAGAGCACCGCCGCTGAAGCAGCCGCGGTGCAAGCCCGCCTCGAGAAGGCCCGCAAGGAGCTCGGTGAGCACCACGACAAGGTCGGGTCATCGAAACGAGAGACCGAGGCCCAGCTGACCCAGGTTCGCGAGAAGCGCACGGAGCAGGCCACCGAGATCGAGGAGGGCCTGCTCGCCCGATACGATCGCATCCGGGCCCGCAAGGAAGGCATCGGCATCGTGCGCATCGAGAGCGGCGCCTGCGGCGAGTGCGGGGCACGCATCACCGATGCGGTGAAGCGGCGGGTGCAGGAGCGCCACCTCGAGCTCTGTCCGTACTGCGAGCGCATCCTCTACACCGACTGACCGACGCGGCACGTGCGACCTGCGCTCCAAGAGAGCGCGGCACGCGAGCGAGCGGCCCATCACAAGTGCGCGGCCCCCTGAGGCCCGTGGAAGGACCCCCTGTTGAGCACCCCCCCGCCCCTGCACCAGAACACCCTCATCCTCGGCGCCCAGTGGGGCGATGAGGGGAAGGGCAAGATCACCCACTGGCTGGCCCAGCGCGCGCGCGTGGTTGCCCGCTACGCCGGCGGCAACAATGCCGGCCACACCGTGGTGTTCGGAGGCGAGACGTACAAGCTGCACCAGATCCCCTCGGGCATCTTCCACCCGGGCGTGACGTGCATCCTGGGAAACGGCATGGTCATCGACCCCCAGGTGCTCCTCGAGGAGATGGACAGCCTGACGACCCGCGGGGTCGCTCTCGACGGGCTTCGCATCAGCCTGCTCGCCCACCTCATCCTCCCCTACCATCGCTGGCTCGACGGCCGCTCTGAAGACCGGCTTGGCGCGCGGAGCATCGGCACGACCCGCCGGGGAATCGGCCCCGCGTACGCCGACAAGATCTCGCGCACGGGCATCCGCATGATCGACCTCCTCGACCCGCAGGCGCTGCGCAGCCGTCTCGAGCTCAGCTTCAGCGAGAAGGCGCACGCGCTCACAGGGTCAGGGCTCGAGCTCGAAGCCGTGCACACGCAGCTCCTGGCCCACGCCGAACGGCTGCGTCCCTATCTGGCAGACACCTCGGCCCTGCTGTGCGAGCATCACCGCAAAGGCGACCGCATCCTGTTCGAAGGGGCCCAGGGCGCCCTCCTCGACATCGACCTGGGAACCTATCCATACGTCACCTCGAGCAACGCAGGTCCCGGCTACGCGGGCGCCGGGCTGGGGGTTCCCCCGCGGGCAATCGAACGGGTCCTCGGCGTGGCCAAGGCCTACGCCACTCGGGTGGGCGCGGGCCCCTTCCCCACCGAGCTGCAAGACGCCACAGGCGAGCGCATGCGTCAGGCGGGAGGCGAGTTCGGCACGACCACCGGACGTCCGAGGCGCTGCGGCTGGATCGACCTGGTGGCGCTGCGCACGGTGTGTCGCATTCACGGCGTCGACGCCCTCGCGCTGACCAAGCTTGACGTTCTCGATGGCTTCGAACAGATTCGCGCGGCCACGGCCTACCGGCTCGATGGCACGCTTCTGCAAGAGATTCCGCTCTCTTCCGACGCGTTCGAGCGCTGCGAGCCGGTCTACGAAGACCTCGAGGGGTGGGCGCAGCTGCCGAGCGCCGCCCGCGCCTACGTTCGACGCATCGAAGCCGTCGTCGGCGTACCGGTCGAGATCGTCTCCGTCGGACCGGAAGATACGGCCACAATCGTCAGCGCCCCCTCGTCCTGAGCCCCGCAGACGGTAGGCAGCCCCTGCTATGTCGGCAGGGGCACGCTCTTCGGAACGCCCTTGCGGCGAAAGACGTCGGTCTTGAGCGAGGCCACCCGATCGAGGAACAGCAGGCCATCGAGATGATCGCACTCGTGCTGTATCGCAATGGCTTCGAGCTCGTCGGTGTCGAGCTCGAAGGGCTGGCCGTGCTCATCGAGCGCGCGCACCCTGACGCGATAGCCCCGCAGCACGTTCGCCGTGAAGTCGGGGATGGACATGCAGCCTTCACGAAAGATGCGCTTGTCTGAGACCTCGAGGATCTCGGGGTTCACGAAGATGCGCGCCGGCCGCTCCGGAAACCGCTGACTCACATCGATGAGCACCACACGACGCATCTCCCCGATCTGCGGGGCGGCAATGCCGACACCGGGGCGCGACGCGAGGGTGTCGCGCAGATCGGCCACCAGGGCAGCAAGAGAATCTCCGAGGTCTGTGACAGGTGCGCTCACCTGCTTGAGCCGCGGATCAGGATAGACGAGAACCTCGCGAACGGCCATGGCTAGAGCTCGACCGTCTCCATGCGGTTCACCGTGATCTCGACCTGCAGCTCACGCGCGAGAGACGCCATGCTCTCCTTGAAGCCCGCGGCGTCTGCCGCGGCGGGCAGGTCGACCTCGAACACGAGCAGGTACAGAGGGCTGCGCCCGTCTGACGACGAGCAATGGGTGACCACGTCGGTGATGTTGACCTGCAGCTGCTCGAGGAGCGCTGCCACGCGGTAGACAATGCCCGGCTTGTCGGCTCCGTAGAGCGAGATGATGTAGGGCGAGCCCCCAGACGCCGAGGGCGGTCTCGACTCGGCTTCGCTGAGTGTCTTCACCTGTATGCTCAAGCCATCAACCGACGCGAACGCCTCTTCGAGCGCCGCGACGCGGTCGGCCTCGATGCGCGCAATCACGAGAACGGCGAAGGCGCCGCCCAACCGGGTCATGGCGGAGTCTTCGAGATTGCCGCCCATCTGGTACAGCACGCGGGTCACGGTGGCCACGATGCCGGGCCTGTCCTCGCCCGAGGCGCTGACAAGGATGCTCACCATGCTCACAAAGCGTTCCTCCTGACGTCTTCGTTGACGCACTGCCGGGGGGCGTCAGAGCCCCTTTCCGGGACGATGCGATTTCTCCGTCACGGTGATCTCCACCTCGCGACGTGCTGGGTTCCACTCGACCGCCGCTCCCAGCGCCTGACTCACGAAGCGCAACGGA
>RGZZ01000054.1 GCA_010028905.1 Pseudomonadota bacterium
CGCCAGGCCGGCAAGATGCCCCGACGGAGACGCACACCGTGCTCGACAGCACGAACTCGGAACGTCTCCCTGGCGCATTCTGGAAGGCCGCGCTCCCTCCCCAGGCCGTGGCCGCCGACTACACCGTGGAGGCAGGCATCGAGCGCGTCCACGCGCCGGTCGCGTCGCCGCACGAAGCGGTAGGTCTTCTGCGCGAGGCCGAAGCCGCCGCTGATGAAGAGGCATCGCGTGCTGCCGCGGCCGCGCGTCGCGCTCGCAGCACGGAAGGGGTCCGACTCCCTCGGGTGCTCATCTCCGCGCTCGCTGCCGCCGCAGTTATGGCGGTGGTGTTCGTGAAGCTCACGCCGTCCACGACCAAGGAAGAGAACCTGGTAACCCACCCTGATCGTGCCGCAACCTCTCGTGCCCGCCTGGCCACGTCGAACGCGTCGCGCCTGTTCGCCCGCGGTCTCGACGGCGCGCTGCAGAAAGCGCTCGAGTCTGGCCTGTATGTGGTGGTCAGCCGCAAAGACGACGGCACGATGTCGAACGAGAACATCGTCGAAGACCTGATGAGCCGCGACCTCGAGTCCGCCCAGAAGCTCGCGCGCATCAAGTCGGAGACCCTCGGGCAGCCGCTGTTCATCATTGCGCGTCGCGACGGCGATGTGGCCATCGTCGACCGTGTGAACCCGGGCGACGCCCGTGCGTGGCGCGACTACTCGATGAACGTCTGGTACCTCAAGCAGCATGCGCTGTCGTGGTCGCGTGAGCGCTACATGTCGCGTGAGGCCCTCGACCCCAAGCAGACCCTTGCGACGATGAGCGACTTCGTTCGCTCGCATCCGGACAGTCGCGTCGTGGGTGCCGCCCTCGAGGACATGCGCTACATCTGCTACTTCAATCTGCAGGATCCGTCGAAGTTCCGCACGGTCGCGCTCGGCCTGCTTGACGATGCGCTCAAGGGCTTCGATCGTCAGCGCGGTGGCTCGGTGCCTGAACTCGTGTACGTGATGAAGCCGTACCTCAAGGAAGCCGAGAACCAGTTCATCTACGAGCGCATCCACCGCATCACGGCGGCGCAGCAGGCGTCGATGCGCGCCACGTCTGGCTCAGGTGAGGCGCTGCTGTCCCTGCCTCCGCTGTACTGACCGCAGCGGGCGGTCGGTCCTCACGAAGAAGACCGCGCGAAGACGGGCCTTGAACGGCCCGCGCATCGCGCGGTCTTCGGTTTTGTGGGAAGGCTTGCGGGGAGGGCGAGTTCAGCCGACGATGAACGCGCTTGCGCTCTCCTCAGGCGTGGGCGTGCTGCGTTGCGTGCGAGAAGAGGTCCGGGAACAGATCTGCGCGCATGTCGTTCAGGAAGCCAAAGCGCTCCCGCGTGCGGGTGACCTCATCGCGGTCGATGTCGACCATGGCGATGAGCTCGGTTCCGTCGGTCTCCATCAGCACGTCGCCCTGGGGAGAGATGACCAGCGACGGTCCGGCGTAGGTGAGCCCGCCCCCGGTTCCGACGCGGTTGATCGCCACCACATACGACAGGTTCTCGATGGCGCGCGCGATGGCCAGGGCGCGCCAGTGGTGCTTGCGCTCGACCGGCCAGTTCGCCGGCACGATGAAGAGGTTCGCGCCGCGAAACGCGGCCTGGCGGAAGATCTCGGGGAATCTCAGGTCGTAGCAGATGGGGGTGGCTGCGTTGAACGGCCCCAGCTCGAACACGGGCAGCGCATCGCCCCGGTTGTAGAAGTGGTGCTCTTTTACGTGGGTGAAGGGATGCATCTTGTAGTAGCGGCAGCGCAAGGCACCGCTGGGGTCGATGACCACGCTGGTGTTGTATCCCTTTGCCTCACCGTCGGGGGTGACCCCCTGTGAGACCTCTAGATCGCAGGTCTCGGGGAAGGTGCCCTGCACCCAGGCGCCACGACGCTTTGCGAGGTCTTGGCAGAACTGGAAGGTCTTCCCCTCCGCGTCTTCCCACAGGGTGCGGTCCTTGGTATAGCCGGTCGAGAACATCTCGGGCAGGCAGATGAGCTCGGGCTTCTGGTCTCCCAGCGCGTCGAGCATGCGGTCGACCTTTGCAAAGTTGGCTTCCGGGTCTTGCCATATCGTGTCGGTCTGGACGAGGGCGACTTTCATGTGTGGGCTCCTTCGTGTGGTTGTACAGGCAGCGCGCGGCTCAACGGCCTGCCGCCGCCAGACGGGCGCGCAACGGCTGCATGCGCCGGCCGGCTTCGCGCAGGGTCTCGAGGCTCTTGCAGAAGGCGAAGCGCGCCAGGAAGCGCCCTTCTTCCTTGTGGGCATAGAATGCGGAGGTGGGAATGGCGGCCACGCCGAGCTCCTTCGTGAGCATGCGGCAGAACGTCACGTCGTCGTCGAAGCCGAACGGGCGGATGTCAGCCAGGATGAAGTACGTTCCCTGGGGCAGACGTACGTCGAATCCCACATCGCGCAAGATATCGTAGAGGGTCTGGCGGCGCTCAGCGTACTCGTGGGCCAGGGTGGGCAGGTACTCCTCGGTGCGCTGCACGGCTTCGGCCATGGCCACCTGCAGGGGTGTCGCCGAGCAGAAGGTGACGAACTGGTGAGCGCTGCGCACCGCTTTTGAGAGCGGCGCGGGCGCGAGCACGTACCCGATCTTCCAGCCGGTCATGCTGAAGGTCTTGGCCGTCGACGAGATGATGAGGGTGCGCTCGCGCATGCCGGGAAGCGACGCCATCGAGATGTGCGCGTGGCCGTCGAAGGTGAGATGCTCATACACCTCGTCGGTGACCACGAGCGTGTCGTGGCGCTTTGCCAGCGCGGCGATGGTCTCGAGCTCGGCTCGGCTGAACACCTTGCCGGAGGGGTTGTTCGGGGTGTTCACCATGATGAATCGGGTGCGCTCGGTGAAGGCCGCCTCGAGGGTGGCCACATCGAAGGTCATGTCCGGCCAGCGCAGCGGCACGTAGCGCACCGTGGCACCCGCCATGGCCGCGCAGGCGGGATACGAATCGTAGAACGGCTCGAACAGGATGACCTCGTCACCCGGATCGATGAGGCCCGCGAAGACCGAGTGGATGGCTTCGGTGGCGCCGCTCACCACGGTGATCTCGGTGTCGCGATCGTAGTCGAGCCCGTACACCCGTTGCGTCTTCTCGGCGATGGCCGCGCGCAGGGCGGGGAGGCCGTGGCTGGGCGCGTACTGGTTCGGGCCGTTGTGGATGGCGCGGGTGGCCGCTTCCTTGAGCCAGTCCGGGCCATCGAAGTCGGGAAAGCCCTGCGACAGGTTCACGGCCTGGTGGGCATTGGCCAGCTGGGTCATCTCGCTGAAGATGGAGACGCCGAAGGGCTCGAGCTTCTGGGCGACGGTTCTCACGATGGCGACCTCTCCGCTGAAGGGGTGCCGCTGCGCCTCTCACGATCTGGGGCACGCGGTGGGGGGGTGTGAGGTTCGTCTCGACGCAGCAAAACCCTGCCCTGGAGAGGAAAGGCAAAACCCGCGCCGCAGCACGGGTTTCTTCGTGGTGGGTCGCCCGGGTGTCGAACCCGGCGCACCCTGATTAAAAGTCAGGTGCTCTACCGCTGAGCTAGCGACCCAAGAGCGCGCCCGGAGGGACTCGAACCCCCAACCCTCAGTTCCGAAGACTGATGCTCTATCCGTTGAGCTACGGACGCACGTTGACCTTGTCTATGTCTTGAAGCAACAGCGCCGCTCGGGCGCACTTTGCTGCTTGCACCGTTGCGGCGTGTCTTCCGCCGGGCGCGGAGCAGCGCCCAGGGAAGAAGGTGGGGTGAGTGATGGGACTTGAACCCACGACCCCTGGTTCCACAGACCAGTGCTCTAACCACTGAGCTACACTCACCATGATTGACCTGCCTGGCGCGCCCGAAGGGAATCGAACCCCCAACCCTCGGCTTAGAAGGCCGATGCTCTGTCCGTTGAGCTACGGGCGCCTGCGTACTTGGCGAATGGTCGGGGCGAGAGGATTCGAACCTCCGACCCCCTGCTCCCAAAGCAGATGCGCTACCAGGCTGCGCTACGCCCCGATGTTTGTGTCCGGAGGACGGCGCCAAGACGCTCACCGAGTATAGCCCAAGCCCCCCGGGTTGTCAAGAAAATCAACCCACGGCGCGGGTCGCGAGCGTGCGATCAGGGACCGACGGAGGCGGTGATGAGCGGGGAGAGCGCACGCATCGCCCGTCCGCGATGGCTGAGGGCGTTCTTCTGCGCTTCAGAGAGAGTGCCGAATGTCTCACGGGCTTCGAGGGAGTAGAACACGGGGTCGTAGCCAAACCCGCCTTCTCCGCAGATCACGTCGCTTATGCGCCCCTCGTGCTCGCCACGGGCGGTGACCACGCGGCCGTCGGGCCAGGCAAAGGCGGCGACGCAGACGAACCGCGCGCTTCTCTGCGTTTCTGTGAGCCCTTCGAGGCGGGAGAGCAGCGCAAGGTTCTTCACGGGATAGGGCGTGTCTTCGCCCATCCAGCGGGAAGAGTGCACGCCCGGCTCTCCGTCGAGGGCGTCGACCACCAGGCCACTGTCGTCGGCGATGGCGGGAAGCCCGGTGGCGCGGGCGTAGTAGCGGGCCTTCTCCGCCGCATTGTCCTCGAAGGTCTCGCCGATCTCTTCCGGCGGAGGGGCCGAGCAGCCACAGGCGGCGAGGGAGACGAGCTCGAGGGAGCTGTCGCCCATGACGGCCCGTATCTCTTCGAGCTTGTGGGGATTCGAGGTTGCGACGACGACCCTCACGTCTCGTTGCGGTGGTGGTTGATCTCGGTCCAGCGCTCGTCGATCTGCCACTGCAGGGTCTTGAGCTCCTGGCAGAAGTTCACCAGATCCGGGTCTTTGAGCTCGTTGTGGGTGTACAGCTCGTAGACCTTGCGCGCCAGCGCTTTCATGCGCGCGTCTTTCATCTTGCGGATGTCGTTGATCTCCATCTTCAGACGCTCGATCTTGAGCATCTGCTCTGACTTGCGGATCGCCATCTCCTTGCTCTGCTGGACGATCTGCTTGCCCTTGCTGATTCCTTCGGACACCTTGTCGACGAGACCCATGAAACGCCTCCATCTCGAGCGGGTGAGACGGTCCGCTCGCCGCCGTGGATTCCGACGCATCGACGCCCTGCGGCCTCTGATGCCTCCTCTGAAATTCTGCGGTGCGTTCGTTCTTCCCTTTCAGAGGGAAGTGCGAACGCTTGCCCGGAGACACGTACCCTCTCCTCCGCGCTCGTTTCTCAACCGATCTCGTGCGCGAGAGGAAGCCCTTCGGGTGGAAGCGAAGCGGAACAACAGGATGAGTGGAGGAAGGGTGCGTGAGGGTTCCCCCCCCCGCGATGGCGCGCGCCTCGCCTGACCTCTGGCGTCCAGCCCCGCTCAGCGAGCGCCCGGCGCGTCCCGTGTCGCTCTGCTTCCGACAGATGAAAGAGACGGCCGTGATTGCCTAGATTCGCCTACCAGGCCCTCGATTCTGAGGGGCGCATGATCCAAGGGGTGGTCGAAGCCGCGAACGTCGAGGCGGTGGTCGAAGACCTGCGCAAGGTCCGCTACACCGTCACCGACGTCAAGGAGCAGGCTGACGTCTTCGCCTCGTTGCGCGCATGGCGCCAGCGCCTGGTCAAGGTCAACCTGTGGGCCATCGTCGTCTTCACGCGACAGTTCGCCACCATCTTCAACTCTGGCGTGCCCTTGCTGCGCGGTCTCGAGGGGCTTTCGAAGCAGACCCTCAACGCCCGTCTCAGCACGGCTCTGGCCGAGGTGTACGTCGACGTCAAGAACGGCATGTCGATGGCCCGCGCCCTGCAGAAGCATCCGGACGTGTTCACCCCAGTGTACATCGCGCTCGTGCGCGCAGGAGAGATGGCCGGCGCGCTGGGCGAGATCCTCGACCGGACCGCGGGGTTCCTCGAGCGTGACTACCAGCTGCGCAAGCGGGTTCAGGCGGCCACCTCCTACCCCATCTTCGTGTTCTTCGTGACCATTCTCGTCACGGGCATCCTCGTGCTGTGGGTGTTCCCTACGTTCGTGAGCCTCCTCGACGGCCTGAACGTGGCCCTTCCCTGGCCGACCCGGCTGCTCATCTTCATCACCAACGTGGTCTACAATCCGCTGTTCATCATTGCGGCCCCCTTGTCGCTGGGGTTCGGCATCGTCAGTCTCAACCGGTGGATGAAGACCCGCCTGGGGCGGCGCGTTATCGATCGCCTCCTTCTCGAGCTCCCCGTCATCGGCTCCATCAACAAGAAGGTGGTCATCTCGCGCTTCTGCAGAACCCTGGCCACCCTCGTGCAGAGCGGTGTTCCGCTGGTGCACGCCCTCGAGATCGTCTCGAAGGTCACGGGCAACGAGATCGTCTCCGACATCCTCGACGAGGTCAAGCGTGGCGTCAAGACCGGCATGAAGATGTCGCAGCCGCTGCGCGAGTACATCTTGTTCCCCCCCATCGTCTCGCACATGGTCAGTGTGGGCGAGGAGACGGGGAACCTGGCCGACATCCTCACGAAGCTCGCAAACTTCTATGACTCAGAGGTCGAGGCGTCCCTCGACGCCTTCTCGTCGCTCATCGAGCCCATCATGATCTCGTTCATGGGCGCGGTCGTGGGGTTCGTCCTGCTTGCCGTGTTCCTTCCCGTGTACCAGATCCTCCAGAACTTCTCGTAGAGGCGGTCGATATGAAGAGACATCGCAGCGGTTGGTCGACCATGGCCGGATTCATCCTCACCCTTCTCTCGCTTCTCGTCTTTGCGTGCACCGAGAGCCGCGATGCCTGGTCGTTCAGTGCCGACGTGCCTTCACCGGTGCTGGCCAGCATCACGGGAGGGGAGCCCGAGGGCACATCCGAGACCCCGAAGGACGCCCAGAACAGCAATGCCGGAGCAGCCCCCACCGCACCGGCCATCTCGCCTTCCTCGCTGGCACCGGATGAGCCGGCCCCCACGTCGAGCGCAGCGCCGGAGACCCCTGTGCAGAAGCGAGCCGCGTCGAAGTGGCCCGCCATCTTCCTGGGCACGGTGGTGGTGATCGGTGTGATTCTCGTGGTGGTCTACTTCCTCACCCGCGAGCGCGACGACTGAGAGCGTTGGCGCGCACCTGCCAGGCTGTGGGTACGCGGAGAGCTGGCGAGGTCATCTGTCGCATCGCGCTTATGAAGCCGTTCTGAGACGATGTGTTCGCTTCTTCCCGCACCACTGCAAGAAAGAACGGGGAGTACGGGCCTCTTTCTGGCGTGAGAGCAGGAGTTTTTTTTGGTTCTAAAGGAGGAATCCTGTTCTGGTCGGCAGAACATCACGCCCTCATAGACCCATACCGCGGAAGGAGCTGCACAGCAATGGCAACCGTAAAGGCAAAGGCCAAGACCAAGGTTCTTGGCAAGAAAGACGTGATCGACTCCGTGGCCAAGAAGGCCAACCTGTCGAAGAAAGATGCCCAGAATGCGGTGAAGGCCCTTATGGACACCGTCAAGGAGAACCTCAAGAAGGGCGTGACCGTGCGTCTCATCCCCTTCGGCAACTTCGAAGTTCGCAAGCGGGCTGGCCGTGTCGGACGCAATCCGCGCACGAACGAGAAGATCGAGATCAAGTCTCGCAACGTGCCCGCCTTCCGCCCGGGCAAGGAGCTCAAGGACGCCGTGAAGTAGGTTCGCTCACGCGAACCCGCAACAGGGCACAGCAGCGGTTGCGCCACGGGGCGTCGACGCTGTGACGGTATCGGTTCCTCCGCGGTGACACACCAACGGTCTCGTATGGGGGCTGTGCAGGCGAGGCGCATCACAATCGTGAGCGCAACGCGCGTCTGCAGAGGGTGGGTGCGGTGTATCCGAGGTCGAGGGGTCGGGCGATTGCCTGGCCCCTCGTTTGTTCTCTTCAGCAGAGGTGACCCTGTGGTGACCTGGGGTCAGCCCCTCGACTCGTCGGCCGCGGCGTCGGTCTTGCGCCGCCCCACGCGTCGCAGCGGCAGTTCGACGATGAATCGCGTGCCTACGCCTACGTCGCTCTCCACACGTATGCTTCCGCGGTGCGCGTCGATGATCTCCTTGACGATGGCCAGGCCGATGCCGCTGCCACCGGACTTTCGCCCTCCTTTCTCGCTGCCTCGGAAGAAGCGCTCGAACAGGAAGGGGACTTCCTCCGCGGGGATTCCGGAGCCGCTGTCGTGCACCACGACCACGAGATGCTCAGCGGTCGCCTCGGCCGTCAGCCGCACCGAGGCTTTGGGGGGAGAGTACTTGAACGCGTTGTCGACGAGATTGAGCACGATCTCCTTGAAGCGATCGGCGTCCGCCAGGAGAACGGGCAGCTCGGTGGGGGCGTCGAACGTGAGGGTGACGTCTGCCTTGTCGGCCTGCGAGAGCAGCTGGCGACAGGTGTCCTTGAGGAGCTCGAGCGGCTCGCAGAAGGTGAAGTTCATCTGCGTGCGCTTGCTTCGAAGCCGCGCAAGGTTGAGCAGATCGTTCACCAGGCGCGTGAGACGGTCGGTCTCGCGGTCGATGAAATCGAGGTAGCGCTTCCATTCCTCGGGTATCCCCTCGCTCTTCTGGAGGGTGACCACGAA
Organism: Pseudomonadota bacterium; assembly: GCA_010028905.1. Taxonomy (NCBI): domain Bacteria; kingdom Pseudomonadati; phylum Pseudomonadota; species Pseudomonadota bacterium. The sequence continues at coordinate 8,506 of RGZZ01000054.1, forward strand.
GCCCTTGATGATGGTGAGCGGCGTCTTCAGCTCGTGCGAGACGTTGCCCAGGAACTGCGACCGCGCGGTCTCGACCTGGCGCAGGCTGGTCACGTCGCGCAGCAGCAGCATGACCTCGCCCGCGCCTCCGTCGGCGTGGCTCTTCAACGGGATGGCGAAGACGCTCATGTACGTCTCTCCCAGCTTCATCTCGCGTGTGATGGCTTCACGCGTGTCGAAGCAGGCCGCCGTCAGCTCCGACACGTCGAGGTCGCGGTACAGGCTGCGTCCGATGAGGCGTGCTTGCTGCGGGGGGCGAGCATCTGCTTCGCGCGCCTCGCCGGCGGGAGCAAGGGGCTCGCCTGTCGCAGCTCGGGCCTGCGTCAGATCTGCCACGAACCTCCCCGCGGTGGCGTTGGCGAAGGTCACCGTGCCGTCGCGGGCGATGGTGATCACGCCGTCGGCCATCGACGAGAGGATGGCGTCGAGGGTGTTCTTCTCCTCGGTGATCCCTTCGATGGTGCGCTTCAGCTGGTCTGCGAGACGGTTGATGGTGGCGGCCAGGGCGGCGAGATCGTCGCTTCCTCCCACGGGCAGCCGCTTGTCGAGCGCGCCTTCGGCCATCTCCTCGGCGACCTGCCGCATCTCGAGCACCTTGCTCGCGGTCCTGCGCGACAGGCGGGCCAGCATGAATCCCGTGAGCGCGGCCACGGCAGTGCTCACGGCCAACGCCGGAAGAGGCACGCAGAGCCTGCCATCGGTGCTCACCGATGTGACGCGCTCACACCCCGACAACAGCGGTGCGAGCGCCATGAGTAGGGGCAGCGCGAGGAGGGAGAGGTGGCGTGCGGGAATGCCCATCGTCTGCGAGATATACGCCGCGCGCCCTTTCGATTCCCCGCAAGGGCCGGCGGCGGCAGGAGGAGCGCGAGATCCCAGAAGAGCCCGCTTCCCTGGGGCGGATCTTTGTGCTATAACGTCACGGTCGGAGCGCCACGACACCCCCGAGTCGGGCCCCTCTGGCAGATCACCTCGAAGACTGGACACACGCATCGTGGAATATCGCCGTCTCGGCCGCACCGAAATGAAGGTCTCCACCGTGAGCCTTGGAGGCATGGGCGTCATCTCGAAGTACCACAAGACGCTCGATGACGCCACCCGCATCGTTCACACCGCGCTCGATCGCGGTGTGAACCTCATCGAGACCGCGCGTGGCTACTTTGACTCCGAGAAGATCATCGGCGAGGTCATGAAGACCCGGCGCGCCGATACCTACCTGGCCACGAAGTCATATCTGCGCTCGGCGAAGCGATGCGAGCAGCAGATCAAGGAGAGCCTCGAGAACTTCCAGACGAAGAAGATCGATCTGTACCAGATCCACCACGTGCAGTATGAGTACGAGCTCGAGCAGATCCTCGCCAAGGGCGGGGCGATGGAGGCCGTGCGAAGCTACCAGAAGCAGGGGCTCATCGATCATGTGGGCATCACCTCGCACCACCCGCGCATTCTCGCGCAGGCGCTCGAGACCGACGAGTTCGACGTCGTTCAGTTCCCCTTCTCTGTGGTCGAGCGCGATCACTATGCCGAGCTGCTGCCCATCTGCAAGCAGCGCGACGTCGGCATCATCGCGATGAAGGTGCTGAGCGGCGGGAACCTGCGCAATGTGGGCACCGCCATCAAGTACGTTCTGAGCCATGAGGTCGCCACGGCCGTGCTCGGGTGCAGTACCGTGCAGCATGTTGTCGACGACTGCGAGGCGGCCGAGTCGTTCACGCAGCTCACCGAAGACGAGCGCGAGCGCCTCGCTGAAGAGGCTGATCGCCTGCCCGAGAACTTCTGCCGTCGCTGCCGCTACTGCGAGCCGGTGTGCCCGGCTGAGATTCCCATCGCCGACATCTTCCGCGTCGAGAACTACCTCATCTTGAATGCCACCTACGCGCGCAACGAGTATCGCACGTTCAAGGCGAACTCCACGAACTGCATCGAGTGCGGCGAGTGCGAGAACATCTGCCCGTACGATCTGCCGGTGGTCGATGATCTGCGCCGCGCCCACGGCCGCCTGAATCGCGGCAAGCTCGAGGACATGGCGGTGAACGCGCTGCGCAAGGTGCGCCTGTATGACGTGGCGCGCAAGCTCTACTTCGATCTCGGCGGAAATCTGCCCGAGCGATGAGGGGAGAGCGGAAGTGACCCTCGACACGCGAACGGGCATCGAGCCCGCGCCGGGAACGGCGTCTCGGGTGAAGCCGGCGACGCTGGCGCTGCTCTCGATGTACGACATCGAGAACAATGCCACGCGCGTCCTCGCGGCCAGCGCTCGTCGCGCGGGCCATCGGGTCATTGAGATCTTCTTCAAGGACTGGGTCAACAACGATTTCATCCCCCCCAACCCGTACGAGCTCAGCGCGCTCGTCTCGTTGCTGCGCGAGCACGACGTCGACATGGCCGCCATCAGCGTGCGCGCCTCGGCCTATCACAAGGTGGCGTCGCGTCTGACGCGCCTCATCCGCGATCAGGTCGACGTGCCGGTCATGTGGGGAGGCACCCACGCCATTCTCGTGCCCGAGAAGTGCATCGAGGTGGCCGACGCGGTATGTGTGGGCGAGGGAGACATCACCATCGTCGACTCGCTCACGGCGATTGCCGAGGGACGTGACCTGGCCGGTCTCAAGAACCTCTGGGTGCGCGACGGCGGCTCCATCATTCGCAACCCGGTCGAGAATCTCGTGCAGAACCTCGACACGCTGCCGTTCCGGGACTATACGAGCGCAGACAAGTTCTGGATCCAGGGGCGCAAGGTGCGCCAGGGCGATCCGATGGTGGGCGACCCTGTGTTTCCCATCATGTGCTCTCGCGGATGCGTGTTCAAGTGCTCGTACTGCTACAACAGTCAGTTCGCCACCGATGTCTACAAGGGCAAGGGAAAGTACTACCGCACCCGCTCGGTGAGCGATGTCATCGATGAGATCAACCGCAACCGCGCCGTCTTCCCGAACATGATGAAGGTCAAGTTCGACGACGAGGTCTTTCCCCTCGCCAAGGGGTGGATCGAGGAGTTCATCGATCGCTATCCGCGCGAGGTAGGGCTGCCGTTCGAGGCGTTCATCGAGCCCAAGCTTGTCGAGACCGACCTCTTCACCCGCCTGCGCGGCGCGGGGCTTGAAGTCATCTACATGGGGGTGCAGAACACCCATCGCGTGAACGCCGAGATCTACGACCGCTACGTGCCCGAGAGCAAGATCGTCGAATCGGTGCAGCTCTTCCACGACATCGGCATCGACTACCGGCTCCAGGTGATCGTCGACGATCCCATGTCGTCGTCCGAAGACAAGCAGTACCTCTTCGACTTCCTGCTCTCGCTGCCGCGGCCGTTCGAGCTGTACCTGTTCTCCATGGTGGTCTTTCCCAACACGTCGTTGGCGCGAAAGCTCATCAGCTCGGGCCTCATCACCGAAAAGGAGGTCGAAGGTGAGATCACCAAGACCTTCCAGCAGATGCGGGTCAGCCTCAACTGGCCGCGCAAGCCCGAAGACACCTTCTGGTGCTGCATGCTGGTTCTTCTCACCAAGCCGTTCCTCCCCAAGCCCTTTCTGCGCTGGCTGTCGCGCAATGCGTGGCTGAAGGCGAATCCGCGGCCGCTGGTGTGGTTCGCCCAGGCTGCAAACGTCGTGAAGATGGCGGGGGTGTGCCTTCGCATGCTGAAGAAGGGTGAGCTCACCTACACGCTCGTCCGGAGATGGGCCAATCCCAACTCCATGATCAGCCAGTAGCGGCGCACCCTCCCGAGCGTGGCGAGGACGCGCGCCTCGCGAGGCCTCGCATGTCGCTGAAAGCCAGATTGCCCGACACATTGACCCGATTTCGCGTGCTCCACGCGGCGCTTGCCTACGCCCTCCTGTCGCTGGTCGTCACGTGGCCGCTGGTGCTCCACTTCGACCAGGCGGTCATCGGCGACATGCAGAGCGACGTGTGGAAGCACGTCTGGGGATTCTGGTGGATGCGCAGATGCCTCGTGGCCGAGCACGTTCTTCCGCTTCAGACCACGCTGCTGAACTACCCGTATGGGGGCAGCCTGTTCTTCATCGACCCCCTTGGTGGCTTGCTCTCGGTTCCCCTGCAGAGCGTCGTGGGACCCGTGGCGGCGTACAACACGGTCGTTCTGTTCAACCTCGTGCTGGCCGCCACGGCGGCATTCGCGCTCGCCCGTCGGATCACCCACAGCGCGCCGGCGGCGTTCGCAGCCGGTGTGATCTTCGGCTTCTCGCCGTATCTGCTCTCGAACATCACCAGCGGCATCAGCGAGTCGTTCAACGTGGGCTGGATTCCGCTGTTCATCTTGTTCTACACGCGCGCGCTGCGCGAGCAGGAGAACGCGAGCGCGGTGAAGGCGGGGCTCGCCCTTGGCGTGGCCACCATCGGCTGCTGGTACTACGGCGCCTTCTGCGTGATGTACGCGTTCTTCTTCTTCTTCTACGAGCTGGTGCGCAAGGGGAGAGCAGCGCGCAGGCTTCGCCGCGGCGATGCGCCCGCGCCCTCGGTGTGGGTCTCGCTGCGCCCCTGGGCCCTTCTCCTGCTCTCGTTCGCGGCCCTCGAGGAGCTCTCTGACGCAACCCAGCGGGCGCTTCGGCTCGAGGAGGCATGGCCGCAGGCGGTCTTCTCGGGGGCGAGCATGCTGCTGGTCATCGCGCTTCTCGTGCGTGCTCGCCAGGAAGAGAGCCCTCCCCCCTCTCGCCTGCAGCTGATGCTGCGGCTCTTCGCCCAGACGAGTCTGGTGTTTGCCATCTGGAGCTGCGGAACGCTCCTGCGCCTGCCCGCAGAGGAGGTGGCGGGAGGCGTGATGCGCCAGCAGGCCTTCGTGGTGCTCACCCTGGCCGCCATCTGGGCCTCGCTCACCATCTGGGTGAGAAACGCAGACGAGGCGCTGGCAGGGAGGCTTGTTCCGGTGCAGCGCCTGTTCTCGCGCCTTCTCGTCCTCGGCCTGTTCGCGGCGCTGATCTTCTTCACCGAGCGCCAGCTCGCTGCGCCATTCGCAGACCCCGAGAGCCAGGAGGTGCGTGGGGCGTGGCTCGGCATCGCCTGGCTATGGGTGCTCTGGGTGGCCGCCCAGGCCCGCGACAGCCTGCAGGACCGACTTGACGAGGCGCGCGACGCGTCTCGCCCACGTCGGCCCCGAGGCGCGCTGCGCACCGCCCTGCCCTGCGCGCTGACCGCCGTGCTCGTTGTCTATGTCGTGATTCCCCCCGCGTCTCTGGGCGTGACGATGCTGCTTGTGGGCGGGGTGTGGGCCGCGCTCATGCTGGGGGTGCGCGCTGCCACCTTCGTCAGGGGGGCCGTGACGGTGGCGCGGCGTCGCTGGATGACGGTGAGCGCGCAGCCGTCGTCCGATGACGGGGGCTCTTTTCTGAATCATTTCCTGCAGACCGTCTTCAAGCGCGCCCTGGTGGTGGCCATCGTGAGCGGGGCCGTGATCCTGCCCGTGGCGCGGGTGTTCAAGAGCACGCTCAACAATGACCAATCGCTGGTGTTTCGCGTGCGCAACGCTGACAACATCGACCTTCACCTGTCAGAGCGCTTCCACAACATCTCGCGCCTCGCCGACTACGTGGCCGTGGGGAAGAAGGCTGCGGTTCGAACCTACACAGTGGATCGGTTGACCCGTGTCTCGTCGGCCGGCTTCCTCGTTCTGCTGCTGGCGATGTACGGTGCTGTTCGCGTGCGGCGGCGCGATGTGGGGTGGTGGGGGGGCGTGGCCGTGGTGGCCGTGATGCTCTCGCTCGGACCCTTCCTCTACGTGACGAGCGACATCCATCTCGATCACCGCTTTCCACCCTACATGTGGCTGTACGACTGGTTCCCGTTCTTCTCGCAGATCTCCATCCCGTTCCGCTTCGACGTGCTTGCCATGCTCGCGTTCTCGATGCTGAGCGCGTTCACACTGGCCTCCTGGATGCGTGGCCGCCCCTCGGTCGACCGCCTGCTCTGCGCGTGGGTGGTGTCGCTTGCGGTGGTCATCGAGGTGATGTTCGTCTCGCCTGCTCCATTCCCGGTGCCGCTGGCCTCCGCGGAGCCCCCTGGAATCCTGGCTCGTCTTGCTGCTGAGCCGGGGGGCGGCGGGCTGCTCGACATCCCCGTGCAGCGCTTCGAGGGAGAGCTGCTGCCAGGGGAGTATTTCTACTACCAGACGGTGCACGGGAAATCGATTCCCAATCGCGTCGAGGGAGAGATCCCCACCTATGTGTTCCGCAACCGCTTCATGCTCCAGCTGTTCCATCTCGAGCACGACTGGCCCGGCTATCCCAACGACAACGAGAAGATCCTCCGCGAGAGCCTGAATGAGCTGCGCGAGTTCAAGTTCCGCTATCTCGTGGTGCACGAGAGCCTCCTGCGAGCGGGGGCAGGCCCTCGTCTGCACGCCCTGCTCCATCACTTCCTGGGCGCGCCGCGCTTCCAGGAAGACGGAATCAGCGTCTACGACGTGGAAAGCGTGAACTGACATGGCACCTCCTCCTCGCTCCCAGGACAGTCTCATCGTGGGCCTGCTGTTCGTCATCGTGGTGATGATGGCGTACATGATCTTTGTCCAGCCCGTGCGCTCTCCGGGCACGACCGCGCCGCGCACGGTTGCGGGCGAGCCGGGCACCGTCGTGCCGGGCACGCCTCAGCCCCCGGACCCGGTGGCTCCGCCCGGCGCTGGAGCCTCTGGTCAGGCGGCGCAATCCGATCCGAAAGCGCCACAGGGGGCGCCCGGTCAGGCGAGCAGCGGTGGGAAGGCGGGGGGGCAGATGCCAGCGGGCCCCGTTCCCGGACGCATGGGGGCTCTTCACCTGCGCGAGTACCTGTCCGGAATCGTGGCGCTCGAGGGGGCTGGAAAGCTCAAGCTCAGCCGTGCCCAGGCGGCGGCTCTGCTACCGCTGATGCGTCAGCTCGGGTCGCTGAGCAGCGCGGTTCCGACGTCGCGCGACCTCATCATCGCTGCGCTCACGCCGGACCAGAAGGCCTACCTCGAGAAGAACATCCACACGGGGCCACCTTCCCCCGACCCTCAGCACACGGCCGAAGAGCTTCTGCAAGACTCCATTCGTCGGTTGCTCGACGCGGTCGGATCCCGTTGAGGGCGCGAACGCAGGAATTTCGCCGCAGCGATGTGAATGTGGCTCCACGGCTGGTGTGCGGCCGTTGCTGTCGCACTGCACACCGCCGACTTTCACCGCGGGAGAGCTGCGCATGAGCATCCGAGCGCTCGGATTGGTTGAAACCATTGGCCTCGTGGCCCAGATCGAGGCGGCTGACGCCATGGCAAAGGCTGCGGCGGTGCGTCTCTTCGCCCGTGAGAATGCCGAGGCCGGCCTGGTGACGGTGATGTGCGAGGGTGAGCTCGGGGCGGTGAAGGCGGCGGTCGACGCAGGCGCCGAAGCCGCGCGTCGCGTGGGGCAGGTGGCCTCGGCGCACGTGATTCCCCACCCGCACGACGACGTCAAGACAGTGCTCGAGAATATCCCGCCGAAGGGTCCCCCGTTCAAGTCGCCTCAGGGGCGCCAACTCCAGGCGTGAGGTGCTCTTCCTCAGTCAGGTCCTGAACAAGCCGCTGCGCCGGGAGAGCGGAGAGTCACTGGGGCGCATCCACGACTTTCTCGTACTCGCGGGAGAGCAGCCCTCCATCGTCACTGTTCTGGTGAAGAGCAGGGGAGGGTTCAAGCGCCTTGCGTGGTCACAGGTGCTCGACCTCGACGAGCGCGGCGCCGTGGTTGACCCGAATGCCAGTCTCTCCGAGAACCTCCCCTCAGACGCCGAGGTCTCGCTTGCCTACGACCTTCTCGACAAGCAGATCGTCGACATCGACGGGCGTCGCGTGGTTCGGGTCAATGACCTGCAGATGGCCAAGGTGGGAGACCAGGTGCGCGTGGCGGGGGTCGATGTGAGCACCCGAGGGCTGCTGCGTCGCATGGGGTGGGAGGCGATGGGCGAGCGGGTGGCTCGCTTTCTGAAGCTCGAGATGTCGAGCAGCGTGGTCCCGTGGGACTACGTCGAGTCGCTCGATGTTCGCCAGATCCGTCTCACCATCTCGCGTCAGAAGCTCGCGGGGCTCCATCCGGCCGATCTGGCCGAGATTCTCACCGAGCTGCACGGGCCGCAGCGCGAGACCCTGTTCGCGTCGCTCGACACCGAGACCGCGGCAGAGACGCTCCAGGAGATGGAGGAGGACGTCCAGGTCTCTCTCTTCAGCAAGCTCACCGATGAGCAGGCGTCGAACGTGCTCGAGGAGATGGATCCGGACGAGGCGGCCGATCTCATCGCGCAGATGCCGCCGGAGCGCATGGAACGCCTGCTGTCGCGCATGGAGGCGGAGGACGCCGCCGATGTGCAGGAGCTGCTCTCGTACGCACCCGATTCGGCGGGTGGCATCATGACCACCGAGTTCATCGGCCTGCCCAACACCTTGACCGCTCAGCAGACCATCGACAGGCTGCGCGAGCTCGAGCCGGACGCCGAGACCATCTACTACCTCTATGTGGTCGACGAGGGGGAGAGGCTCACGGGCGTGCTGTCGCTGCGCGACCTCATCGTCTCTCCTCCCGCGCGTCCCATCGTCGATTTCATGAAGACCCAGTGCATGAAGGTCGAGATCGACGACAGCGTCGATGACGTGCGCGATCTCATCACGAAGTACGATCTCCTCGCGGTGCCCGTCGTCGATGGAGAGGGCGTGCTCCGGGGCATCATCACGGTCGATGACGTCATCGAC
>RGZZ01000055.1 GCA_010028905.1 Pseudomonadota bacterium
AAGGCTGCACCCTCGCGATGCATGTCGATGAAGATCTCGCCCAGGCTGCCATCGGCGTACTCACCCGTGCGCACGTACACCTTGTGACCGCCGACGTGCGCCTTCTGCGTGTAGCCGCGACGGCGGGTGGGAAGGGTGCGCCGACGAGCGAGATAGCGATAGACCAGCTTCTGGGCGGTCTGCACCACCGGTGTCGGCGCGTCGGACAGCGAGTCATCGATGGCCGCATCGAGGATGGCGGCCGCCGCGTCGTCGAGCGCCGCGTTGAGCGGCTGGCTCAGCTTGGACCCGTCGCGGTAGAGTGCGTTGGCCTTCAGCCCGAGCTTCCAAGACAGCATGTACGCCTTCGCGATGTCTTCGATGGGCGCGTCTGATGGAAGGTTGATGGTCTTGCTGATGGCGCCGCTCAGGAACGGCTGCGCCGACGCCATCATGCGGATGTGGCCCTCGGACGAGATGTAGCGCTTGCCCTTCTTGCCGCACTTGTTGGCGCAGTCGAACACCGCGTAGTGCTCGGGCTTGAGGTGAGGCGCTCCCTCGACGGTCATGGTGCCGCACACGTACTCGTTCACCGAGGAGATCTGCTCCCGGGTGAAGCCGAGGTGCTCGAGGAGCGAGAAGCTCCAGTCGTTGAGCTGCTCGTCGGTGGCGCCCAGCACGTCCTTGCAGAACGCTTCGCCGAGGGTGAACTTGTTGAACGCGAACTGGATCTCGAAGGCGTTCTGCAGCGCCTCTTCGACCCGTCCGAGCTCCATCTCGGTGAATCCCTTCTCGCGCAAGGTGTCGTGGTTGATGTGCGGGGCGCCCTCGAGGGTCTTGCGACCCAGGCAGTAGGCCACCACGATCTCGATCTCCTCCGGGTTGTAGCCGAGGCGGCGCAGCGCGGCCGGCAGTGACTGGTTGATGATCTTGAAGTATCCGCCGCCCGCCAGCTTCTTGAACTTCACCAGGGCAAAGTCAGGCTCGACCCCCGTGGTGTCGCAGTCCATGATGAGACCGATGGTGCCGGTGGGGGCCAGAACGGTGACCTGGGCATTGCGGAAGCCGTGGGTCTCCCCCAGCTGCAGGGCGCGATCCCACGCGGTGCGGGCCGCCTTGACGAACGCCTCGTCGCTGTGCGTCGGATCGAGACCCACCGGCGGGATGCTCAGGCCCTCGTACTGCTCGGACGGCGTGTTGTAGGCCGCACGGCGATGGTTGCGAATGACTCGCAGCATCGCGTCTCTGTTCGGGCTGTAGCTGGGGAAGGTGCCCAGCTCGCGCGCCATCTCGGCCGAGGTCGCGTACGACTCGCCGCCGAGCACCGCGGTGAGGGCGCCAGCCACGGCGCGACCCCGATCGCTGTCGTAGGGCATGGCCATCTGCATGAGCAGGGCGCCGAGGTTGGCGTAGCCCAGGCCGAGCGTGCGGAACTGGTAGCTGCGCAGGGCGATCTCGCGGCTGGGGAACTGGGCCATGAGAACGCTGATCTCGAGCACGACGGTCCAGAGGCGGATGGCGTGGCGATAGCCGTCGAAATCGAACGCGCCAGTCTCGGTGTTGTAGAAACGGGTGAGGTTGATGGACGCGAGGTTGCATGCCGTGTCGTCGAGGAACATGTACTCGGAGCACGGGTTGCTCGCGTTGATGCGACCGTCGGCGGGGCAGGTGTGCCACTCGTTGATGGTGGTGTCGTACTGCACCCCCGGATCGGCACTGGCCCAGGCGGCGTAGCAGATGTCATCCCAGAGGGCGCGGGCGGGCAGCTGCTTGACCACCTTGCCGTCGAGACGCGAGGTGAGCTCCCACGTGCCGTTGGTCTCCACCGCGTCGAGGAAGGCGTTCGACGCGCGGATGGAGTTGTTGGAGTTCTGGCCCGCCACCGTCACGTAGGCCTCGCTCTCGTATCCCGCGTCCATGACGGGGAACTCGATGCTGGTCCATCCCTGCTGGGCGAGCTGGATCACGCGCTGGATGTAGTTCAGGGGAACCAGCGCCCGCTTGGCTTCGGCCACGGCCTGGCGAAGGCGCACGTTGCGGCGGGGATCGAAGCGGTCATCGTCAGACTCATGGGTGTGGCAGGCCTGCATGACGGCGTTGAGATGCTTGTTGTTCGACTGCGACCCGGCCACGAGGCTGGCCACCTTCTGCTCCTCGACGACCTTCCAGTTGACGAAGGCCTCGATGTCCGGATGGTCGACGTCGAGGCACACCATCTTGGCGGCGCGACGCGTGGTTCCGCCAGACTTGATGGCACCGGCGCTGCGGTCACCGACCTTGAGGAAGCTCATGAGGCCGCTCGAGCGACCGCCCCCGCTGAGGCGCTCGTTCTCGCCCCGGATGCGAGAGAAGTTGGTGCCCACGCCGGACCCGTATTTGAAGATGCGCGCCTCTCGGGTCCAGAGGTCCATGATGCCGCCCTCATTGACCAGATCGTCCTTCACCGAGAGGATGAAGCAGGCGTGGGGCTGGGGACGCTCGTACGCGTTGCGGCTCTTCTGGAGCTCACCGGTCTCGGCGTCGACATAGAAGTGGCCCTGCGGAACCCCCGTGATGCCGTAGGCGTGATGAAGCCCCGTGTTGAACCACTGCGGGCTGTTCGGCGCGGCGATCTGCTGGGCCAGCATATAACACAGCTCGTCCTGGAAGGCCTGCGCGTCGTCGGCGCTGTCGAAGTAGCGATGCCGCTCACCCCACGCGCGCCAGCAGCCGGCCATGCGATCGAACACCTGACGGCTGTCGGTCTCGGAACCGGTGGAGCCGTCTGCCTGGGGAACCCCTGCCTTGCGGAAGTACTTCTGGGCCAGGATGTCAGTAGCGACCTGCGACCATGAAGACGGAACCATCACGTTCTCCATCTTGAACACCGTCGAGCCATCCGGATTGCGGATCTCGCTGCGACGGGGCTCGAACGCGATGTCTGCGTAGGGATCGCGGCCGGCCCGGGTGTAGTAGCGACTGATCTTCATGGTGCGTCCTCGTCTTTCTCGCCTGTATCGCCAGTGATGTCGTCGGGCGCCATCGCCGCTGCGGAGAGAGCCCCGGGTCGAACAGCGGGCCGGCCCGCGTCGCGTCCACGACGTCGGCCGGCCCAGGGTGAGTCCTTCGGTGGTCGCCGAAGACCGCTGCTCGTCTGCGCGGAACCCTTCGGCGGGTCTTCACGGGAGAGTGGAGATCGGCAGCTCAGCGCGCCTCCCCCGTCACGCGATGCGGGAAGAAAGCGTGCTTTACGTCCAGAACCCATATCTAGTACCCTGAGAGAATATACAACACTACATATTGTGTGTCAAGAGTGGAAGTTGTCCACAAGTTCCCCACATATCCGGAAGGATTCCTGTGGGAACGTTTCCGGATAACATTCACGAACGGCGTTGCGTCGCGGTTCGCGCTGTGGATGGCCGTCCTTCCGGAATGTGGATGCTGTGGACACGAACCGGAACACCGCTTGCCCTCCGCGGGCAGGGCGCCGGTGTTCCCGTCCTCCGCCCCGCTGGCGCAGGGTGCGCCCCCGCAGGAAGAGAAGGTGCGCCCCGGAGGTATCCATGACCACGTCTCCCCCCCCGTCCCTCGATCCGTTCGTCGAGATCGAGCGCCTCAAGCGTGATCGCCGCGCCGTCATCATGGCGCACTACTATCAAGACCCCGACATCCAGGACATCGCTGATCTCATCGGTGACAGCCTGCAGCTGGCGCAAGCCGCCACCCAGACAGAAGCCGAGGTGATCGTGCTGGCGGGCGTGCACTTCATGGCCGAGACCGCGAAGATCCTCAATCCCTCGAAGACGGTGCTCGTTCCCGATCTGGCGGCCGGCTGCTCCCTCGCAGACAGCTGCCCTCCCGACCGGTTCAAGGCGTTCATCGACAGCCATCCCGGCCACCTGGTGGTCACCTACGTCAACACCAGCGCAGCGACGAAAGCCCTCACCGACATCTGCGTCACGTCGTCGAACGCCGAGAGGATCATCCGTCAGCTCCCGCCGGAGCAGCCCATCCTCTTCGGGCCGGATCAGCATCTGGGCCGCTACATCATGAAGACCACGGGCCGCGAGATGACCTTGTGGCCGGGCAGCTGCATCGTGCACGAGGCGTTCAGCGAGAAGGCGATTCTCGGGCTGCGGGCCCGTCATCCCGAAGCGCTCGTCATCGCCCATCCGGAGTGCGAGGAGACGATTCTGCAGCACGCCGACCACATCGGGTCGACATCCGGGCTGCTCTCGTTCGTGCAGCGCTCCGACGCCCGCGCCTTCATCGTGGCCACCGAGGAAGGCATCATCCACCAGATGCGCAAGCACGCTCCGGACAAGACCTACATCCCCGCGCCGACCCACACGGGGTGCGCATGCAGCCAGTGCCCCTTCATGCGCCTCAACACCCTCGAGAAGATCGCGGCCTGCCTGCGCGATCTGCAGCCCCAGGTGAACGTGCCGGAAGAGGTCCGCGTGCGCGCGGAACGCCCCATCCGGCGGATGCTGGAGATGAGCTGACCGTGGCCACCAAGATCGAGACCGTCGACATCCTCGTCGTCGGCAGCGGCATCGCAGGCTGCTCCGCCGCCCTGGCTGCGGCCCGCGGCGGGGCCAGCGTGGCCATGATCACCCGCGAGACCGAACCCGCCGAGACCAACACCATGTACGCCCAGGGGGGCATCATCTATCGCGGCGACAGCGATTCGCCCGCCCTGCTGGCCGATGACATCTCCGTCGCCGGCGCGGGCTTCACCTCGCCCTCCGCCGCCGCGCTCCTGGCCGTGGAAGGGCCGCGCCTGGTGCGCGAGCTGCTGGTGGAGCAGCTGCACGTGCCGTTCGATCGCGTCGATGGCCATCTCCATCTCACCGCGGAGGCGGCGCACTCGGTGGCCCGCATCGTGCACCACAAGGACATGACCGGGCGCGCCATCCAGGTCTCGCTGCTCGCGGCGGTACGCGCAGAGCCGCGCATCCGGATGCTCACGCGGCACACGGCGGTCGATCTGCTCACCCTCTCACAGAGCGGGTGGGTCACGCCCCTCCTGGCGGGCGAGGTGATCCTCTCGACCGGAGGTTTGGGGCGGCTCTTCCTGCACACCACCAACCCCGCCGGATCGAGAGGCGACGGAATCGCCATGGCCGCGCGGGCCGGCGTCCGCCTCATCAACCTGCAGTTCGTGCAGTTCCATCCGACGGCGCTCTACCATCACAGCGGTCGCTTCCTCCTCTCGGAAGCGCTCCGCGGAGAGGGGGCGCGTCTCATCGACAGCCGCGGGCGCGAGTTCATGCGCGAGATGCATCCGGACGGCTCGCTGGCGCCTCGTGACGTGGTGGCGCGCGGCATCCATCAGATGATGCTCGACACGGGGGAGCGCTGCGCGTTCCTCGACATCTCGCACAAGGACCCCGCATGGGTGCGAGAGCACTTCCCCAGCATCTACGAGACCTGTGCCGGCCTGGGCTTCGATCTGACCCGCGAGCCCATACCCGTTGTCCCCGCGGCGCACTACTCATGCGGCGGCGTGGCCGTCGACAGCGAGGGGCGATCGAGCATGCGACGCCTGCGCGCCGTGGGCGAGGTCTCGTGCACGGGCGTTCACGGCGCAAACCGCCTTGCCAGCACCTCCCTGCTCGAGGGCCTGGTCTGGGGCACCCGCGCCGGAGAGGCCGCGGCCCGCGGTGTGCGCGCGGAGGGCACGCCCTACCTCCCCCCCATCGCACCCTGGCGTCACGAGCACGAGCCCGTCGACCCCGCGCTCATCCTCCAGGACTGGCTCACCATCCAGCAGACCATGTGGAACTACGTGGGGCTGGCCCGCTCTGGCAAGCGCCTTCGACGGGCGCAGAAGATCCTCAATGAGCTGCACATCGAGATCGAGGACTTCTACCGCCAGGGCGAGATGACCGACGCACTCGTGGGGCTGCGAAACGGCCTCCTGGCGGCCCGCGCGGTTCTCGAGGCCGCCATCGAGGCGCGCTGGAGCGTGGGGTGCCACTATCGCGACGACGCACCGGCCGACGTCGAAGCCTCGACCGCTCCTGAACCGCAAGGTCGCTGACCCTCGTCGGCAGCGCCGCGTCAGACCTCGTGCGGCCAGTCGTCCGACGATGCCGGGTCGAGCTCCCAGCGGCGAAAGGCTGCGTCACGCTGGCGCATCTTGCGATTCGACTGCAGCGGCTCGTCGTCGCGGTACTCGATTCCGATGGCACGCCCGATCTCGTCCACCGTCACCGGATCGGTGAGCTGCCAGGCCCCGCTCACCCCGCCTTGTCCCACCGTGTTGGCGTCGACGAGATCGACGAACGAGGTCTCCGCGTCTCCCGCCACGAGATCGAGGTCGAGCCCTTGCTCGAGCGCCTCGTCGCGGCGCATGTCGCGGGCGCCATCGATGCGCCCCGGTGGATCGAGGGTGCCGTCGAATGCGGCCGCCACCTGCGGGTCTGTCGTGTAGGCGCGGCTGTCGGGGCGAACGTCGGCGGTGTAGAGATCGAGCTCGCGATCGGCGTTGATGTCCATGCGCGTGTTCCTCACACTCTCTCTAGAAGCTGCGGGACGGGTGTCCCCCTCCGGTGTCCCCTCCCGGCAGCGACCTGACACGCCCTCCGCCAGGACCCCCGTCGTGGAGCGAGAAGAGGGGACGACCTCTCTTTCGGAGCAGTGCCGATGAAGCGTCTCGTCACCACCCTTGCCCTCGCCTCGACCCTGGTCGGGGCGGCCTGGACCACACCCCTGCCCTACCCGTCCGCGCCTTCCGCCCCCCAGGTCGATGTGATCCACGGCGTGAAGGTCGCCGACCCGTACCGTCCTCTCGAAGACCCGGACAGCCCCGCCACCCAGCGCTGGATCGCCGCCGAGAACGGGGTCACCCGCGCCTTCCTCGACGCCGTCCCGCAGAGAGACGCCATCAAGGCCCGCCTCACGAAGCTGTGGAACTTCGAGCGCTTCGATGTGCCGTGGAAGGAAGGCGGGCGCTACTTCTGGTTCCACAACGACGGGCTGCAGAACCAGAGCGTGCTCTTCACCGCGTCATCGCTCACCGACGCCCCCCGGGTGCTGCTCGATCCCAACACGCTCTCGAAAGACGGCACCACCGCCCTCAACACGTGGTCGGTGAGCCTCGACGGCCGCCATCTCGCCTATGCCCTGTCGGTGGCGGGCTCCGACTGGACCGAGTTCCACGTGCGCAACGTCGACGACGGCCGCGATCTCGCCGACACCCTGCGATGGGTGAAGTTCAGCGGCGCCTCGTGGGCGGCCGACGGCAGCGGGTTCTTCTACAGCCGCTACGATGCTCCGAAGGAAGGGGCGAAGGCGCTGCGCGAGGCCAACTACTACCAGAAGCTCTACTTCCACCGCCTGGGCACGCCCCAGGACGCCGACGTGCTGGTCTACGACCGACCCGACCAGAAGGAGTGGGGCTTCAGCGGAGAGGCGACACGCGACGGGCGCTTCCTCATCATCACGGTCACCCACGGCACCGAGCGCAAGAACCGGATCTTCGTTCTCGACCTTGCAGCCCATCCCATCCCGAAGGAGGGACGCGTCGACCGCGCCTGTGTGACGCCGCTGTTCGATCAGGCCGACGCAGCCTACGACTTCATCGACAGCGACGGCGAGCGCTTCTGGTTCAGCACGACGTGGAAGGCCCCCCGAGGCGCCGTCTTCCACATCGACGTCAAGCACCCGCAGGCCGCCGATCGCACCGTGGTCATCCCGGAGTCGCGCGACACCATCGAGGCGGTTTCGCTCGTGGGCCATCGCCTCGTCGTGCAGTACATGCAGGACGCGCACGCCGCGGTTCGCTCGTTCACACCAGACGGGAGAGACGCAAAGCCACTGGCTCTCCCGGGCCTGGGCACGGTGGGCGGTTTCGGCGGGCACCGCGACGACGCCGAGACCTTCTACATGTACACGAGCTTCACCACACCCCGCACCATCTATCGCTACGACGTCGCGACCGGCGCATCGTCGCTCTTCCGCAGGCCGAAGGTCGACTTCGACGCGCGCCGCTACGAGACGAAGCTCTCGTTCTACACGAGTCGCGACGGCACGCGCGTGCCCATCTACGTCACGGCGCGCCGTGGCCTGCGTCGCGACGGCGCCAACCCCGTCCTCCTGTACGGCTACGGCGGCTTCAACATCCCCATCCAGCCCGCGTTCAGCGTGGGCAACCTGGTGTGGATGGAGATGGGGGGCGTGTACGCCGTGGCCAACATCCGCGGCGGCGGAGAGTACGGCGAGGCGTGGCATCAGGCGGGCACGAAGCACCGCAAGCAGAACGTCTTCGATGACTTCATCGCGGCCGCAGAATGGCTCGTGAAGGAGCGCTACACCTCGCCGAAGCGCCTGGCCATCCTCGGGCGCAGCAACGGCGGCCTGCTCGTGGGGGCCGCCATCACCCAGCGCCCGGATCTCTTCGGCGCTGCCATACCGGGTGTAGGCGTGCTCGACATGCTGCGCTTCCACAAGTTCACCATCGGCTGGGCCTGGACGTCAGACTACGGTTCGCCAGACAATGCTGACGACTTCAAGGCGCTGCTCCGATACTCGCCCCTGCACAACATCCGCAAGGGCGCCAGGTATCCGGCCACCCTCATCATCACCGCCGACCACGACGACCGCGTGGTGCCGGCCCATAGCTTCAAGTTCGCCGCCGCCCTCCAGGCCGCCCAGGGCGCTGGCGCCCCCGTGCTCATCCGCATCGAGACCCGCGCTGGGCATGGTGCGGGGAAGCCGGTGACGAAGGTCATCGACGAGGTCACCGATCAGTGGGCGTTCCTGGTCCGGACCCTCGGTATGACACCGACGATCTGACGCGCCGACGCAGCCGGGAGAGGGGAAATCCCTCCCGCGGCCAACTCGCAGGAAGAGGCGCTCGCGCCTCCATCTCCCGACAGGAGAAGGTCTCATGAAGCGCACGTCCATCATCATCGCGGCGCTCTGCGCCATCCTCGCCATGGTCGGGGCGGCGAACGCCGACACCGCAGACTTCCAGCTGGTCATCTTCGGACAGATCCAGCAGGTGGACGGCCGCAAGGTCACCTTCTCGCGCACCGACGGCCAGACCGGCAGCATCGAGTTCAGCCCCGCCGCCGAGGTGCACGACGCCAGCAGCCCGCCGCCGGCCCGCATCACCCTTGCAGACATCCGTGCGGGAGACATCTTCGTCCTCGGAACCGACCGGCAGCAGAAGACGCACATCATCGTCTACCATCAGAACCAGCGCATCGACCGCACATGGGACGCGCTCTTCGTGCAGGTGGTCCCCGGGTATCGAACGGTCTACCCGACCGGCGGTCAGAGCGCCGCGGCGCCCCCCCGAGCGACATCACCCTCCGCGGGTCAGGCCACGACCGGTGAGGGCCGGCTCAAGGTCGTCATGATGGGCAAGGTCACGAGCATCAGCGGAGCCCAGGTGGTGATTCTCGGCGACAACGGCAAGCGATCGACCATCACCGTTCCGGAGGGCGCTTCGTGGCACGATCTCGCGCTGCCGTACGCGTCGAGCGGCGCGAGCGGTCGCATGCAGGTGGGCGACATGGCGGTCATGACTGCAGACAGCGCAGACCGCCCGCACGTGCTGTACCTGCACGCCGGAGCCAACCTGCATCCGTCCTGGAACGGCCGCGTGGCGCCTCCGCAGCAGCAGTGAGCGCAGCCGCCGTCGCGCGGAAGCGACGGCGGCCACGCCCCCCCTCAGATACGGTCGTGCGCGGTCCAGTGCGGACAGGTCGCCGGCGGGTCGGTGGGCAGGGTCTCCTCGACCGGCGCCATGAGGTAGTCCTCACGGCCCGAGATGCCCAGCACTGCGCAGCGGAACCGCATGAACTCGGTGTCGACGATCTGGGGGAAGGCCCTCCCCTGCTCGAGCACCTCGAGGTGACGGCAGGTGGCGCAGATGCGGAAGGCGTCGCGCGTCACGATGCGACCGGCACAGCCCCACCGAGCCTCATGACACGGGCGCGGCGTGCAGCATCTGTCGGATGACCTGCTGGGCGATGGGGTGATAGCCCTCGCGATGACGCTCGAAGATGCGCCGCGCGAGCGCACAGGTGTCCGGCCGGTCGTTGAGCGCCGAATAGAGCGGTTTGAGGAACTTCATGCGCCCCACCTCGCCCAGCGCCTGCTCGACTCGCGCCAGGACCACGTCGTACCGGCTCTCCACCGCCAGGGTGAGCCACGAGAAGACGATCTCGGCGTTTCCGCTCCCCGTGAGGGAGAAGCGCTTGTCGAGGGCGTCGCAGACGCCCTCCGGCGCCGGACGCGGCAGCGACTCGAGGTAGATCTGCCATTCCGCGGGCGACCACGTGTCGGCGATGGCGGCCGAAGGCACCTCAGTCCCCAGGGCGAGAACCGCTTCCAGGCGGGCCGACGTCGACCGCGGCGCATTCGAGGGGATTCCCGGCCCATCGAGCCAGGCGTCGGCTGAGACCGCCGCGAGCGCGCCGGGAAGCTGCTCCTCGGTGAAGGCCACGAATGCATCGGTGGTGACCGACTGGAAGCGATGCCGACGCAGATAGTCGCGCAGGAACGTGTCGAATCGCACCCGACCCACATGCGTCTCGAGGCAGCGCAAGAAGAGGTAGCCCTTCTCGTAGGGTACCGACGAGTAGACCTCGTCCGGATCGACCCCCGTCAGATGGGTTCGCAGATGCGTCATCTCGGGGCGCTGCGCGAACTGGGCCACCGACTCCTCGAGCGCGCGCCGGCCGATGGCCGCTTGCAGCGCCGCCACCTCCGCACCGTCGAGCGCCTCGACGATGCGGCGCTCCGCAAATACGGTGAATCCCTCATTGAGCCAGAAGTGCTCGGCGTCAGCGTTCGAGACGAGGTTCCCTGTCCACGAGTGGGCCAGCTCGTGCGCCAGCACGTTCACGAGCGAGCGATCTCCCGCCAGGAGCGTGGGCGTGAGAAAGGTGAGGCAGGGGTTCTCCATCCCGCCATAGGGGAACGACGACGGCATGGTGAGGATGTCGAAGCGATCCCAATCGTAGCCCCCGAACAGCGCCTCAGAGGCGGTGATCATGGCGTCGACCCCGGCAAACTCGTACGCCGCGCGGTCGATGACCGACGGCTCGGCCCAGACCCGAGAGCGTGGCCCGAGCTCAGCCGAGACGAGCTCGCCCACGGCCAGGGCGAAGAGATACGGCGGGATGGGGTGGCGCAAGGCATACCGCTCCACCGCCGTCTCCCCCCGTTCCTCGCGCCCCACGAACGCGGCGGCCATGAGGCCTCGGAGCGCGTGCGGCACCTCGAGCTCTGCCTCGTAGGTGAGGCGGATGCGAGGGGTGTCCTGCAAGGGAACCACCGACCGCGCGTGGATGGCCTGGCACTGGCTGAAGAGGAACGGGTGGTTCCCCCCCGACGTCTGCGCCGGCAGCAGCCATTGCAGCGCGCTGGCGTCGGGCGAGGTGCGATAGCGCATCGTCACGGTTCGGGTCGCGGTCTCGAGGTCGAGGCGCAGCACTGAACCGAGCACCGGATCCGGCGCGTCGAGGCGGTAGGGCACGGACCGTCCGGCGTCATCCGTCACCGATGTGATCTCGAGGTCGCGGGTATCGAGATCGAGCGCCCCCGTGATCTCTTCGTCGAAGTGCAGCACCGCCTCGGCCTCGAGCCGGCGCGCCGCGAAATCGACGCGGGCCCGCCAGGTCAGGTGGCGCGCCTCGGGCTGGGCGCTGTCATTGCACGAATGGGGGTCGAGACGCGACATGTCAGCTGCCCAGCCTCTCCTTCACCAGCTCACTGACCCGCTTGCCGTCGACTGGCTGTCCGGCGAAGTGCGCCATCACCGCCTTGATGACGGCCCCCATGTCCTTGGGCGAGCTTGCGCCGAGCCGCTCCGCTGCAGCTGCCACGGCGTCCTTGATCGCCGCCTCGTCGGGGGCCTTGGGGAGATAGGCCTCGATGATGGCGAGCTCGGCGCGCTCCCGGTCGGCCAGCTCGGTGCGCCCCCCGCGCTCGAACTGCTCGATGGACTCCTTGCGCTGCTTGCACAGGCGCAGCAGCACCTTGCAGGTGGCCGCGTCGTCGAGTGCCCCCTGGGCCTCGATCTCCTCGAGCTTGAGCGCTGACTTCATCATGCGCAAGGTGTCGAGACGTTCCTTCTCGCGGGCCTTCATGGCCTGCGTGAGATCGTGCTGGATGCTTTCGTAGATGCTCATGGTGGCGCCCTTCGTCATGCCCCCGCTCCTCCCCCTCCCGAATGATGCCTTTCGAGGACGGCAGGAATCTGGGGAAGGTTCGTGATAGTTGAACAAGATTCAACGCTTGTCGTGTTCACCCGCACGCGCTGCCGCATGTTCCGAGCGGCGTTCTCGCGGGCGCACACAGCGCAGGCCTCAGGAGGCGATACCCATGGCTGTGATGACCGGGCTCTCGGGCAATGAGATGTACTGCTTGCACCAGAAAGGGCTTCAGGCAGGCGATCTGGTGATCGGGAACAGCGTGTTCTCCATGGGCTTCCTCGGCGGCATCGGGTCAGGCCTGAAGACCCTGGTCGGCGGCGAGGTCGACCAGGTGACGAGCATCATCCACGAAGGTCGTCAGAACTCCTACGCCCGCATGCAGGAAGAGGCGCTGCGACGCGGGGGCGTGGGCATCACCGGTGTCACCAGCGAGCTGGTGCAGGTGGCGGGGAACATCGAGTTCCTGTCGGTGGGCAGCACCCTACACGCCGAAGGTGCGCAGCCCTCGGGGGAGAAGCTCGCCTTCTCGACCTCCGCCGACGGGCAGGGGCTCTACTGCCAGCTCGACGCCGGGTTCAAGCCCGTGAAGTTCGTCTTCGGAAACGTGGCCTACTCCATCGGTGTCGGAGGCGGCATCATGGGCGCGCTCAAGAGCCTGCAGCGCGGAGAGGTGCACCAGTACTCCGAGGTCTTCAACACCACCCGTCACCTTGCGCTGCAGCGCATCACCAAGGAAGCCGCGGAAGCCGGCGCCAACGCGGTCGTGGGCATCAACACCTCCATCGTCCCGTTCCAGGGCATGCAGGAGATGCTGATGATCGGCACGGCGTCACACCACCCCATGCTGCCGCCGCAGTTCAGCCAGCGCCCGATCACGAGCGACCTCACCAACGAGGAGATGTGGAACCTGGTGAACCTGGGGTACATGCCGCTCAGCCTCGTGCTCGGGGTATCGGTGTACTCACTGGGCATCGTGGGGGGAATCACGTCGGCGTTCAAGGCGCTCAAGCGTGGCGAGATCGAGGAGCTGACCACCCTCATCTACGATGCCCGCCAGAACGCCCTGGCCAAGATCTCAGCCGACGCACAGGCGCTCGGCGCCGACGACGTGGTGGGCATCAAGACCTATGTCTACCAGCTCGGCGGGGGCATGATCGAGTTCATGGCCATCGGCACCGCGGTGAAGAAGATGGAAGGGCTGCGAACCGTGAGCGAGCAGCTTCCACCGCAGGCCATCATCCGCGACTCCGACACGTTCATCAACACCGCCGAGATGTCGCTCGGCTCGAACCTCAACCAGAGCCGCGGATAGGAGACAGAAGACGATGCCCGTCATGACCGGTCTCTCCGGAAACGAGATCTGGTGCCTCACCAAGAAGGGCCTGGCGCCGGGCGACCTCATCGTGGGGAACAGCGTGTTCTCGATGGGGGTGATCGGCAGCTTCGGATCGAGCTTCCGCACCTTCCTCGGTGGCGAGGTGAAGCAGGTCACCGATCTCGTGCACGAAGGGCGTGCCAACGCCTACGCGCGCCTGGCGACAGAAGCCGGGCGGCGGGGCGGGGTGGGTGTGACCGGCGTGAGCAACGAGCTGGTCTTCCTGAACGGCAACATCGAGTTTCTCTCGGTGGGCAGCACCATCCACGCCTCCGACCACGGCGGCGAGAACGTTGCGTTCACCTCGTCGTCGAACGGCCAGGAGCTCTACTGCCAGATCGACGCGGGCTACCGCCCCGTGAAGTTCGTCTTCGGGAACGTGGCCTACTCGGTGGGCGTCGGAGGCGGGCTCCTCGGCGGGCTGCGCAGCCTGAAGCGCGGCGAGGTGAAGGAATACTCCGATGTCTTCAACTACACGCGTCACCTCGCCCTCGAGCGCATCACCGAAGAGGCGAAGTCGGCCGGCGCGAACTGCGTGCTGGGCATCAAGACCTCCATCATCCCGTTCAAGGGCATGCAGGAGATGGTGATGCTGGGCACCGCTTCCCATCACGACGCTTATCCCGAGATGTTCCGCACCCGCCCCGCAACCAGCGACCTCACCTGCCTGGAGACCTGGAACCTCGCGAAGATGGGCTACATGCCCCTCAAGCTGGTGCTGGGCGTGTCGGTCTACTCGATCGGCCTCGCCGGGCGCATCAAGAGCTGGTTCCAGGCGCTGTCTCGCGGCGAGATCACCGACTACACCCACCTCATCTACGAGGCGCGCGAGAACGCCGTCCAGAAGATCGCCAACGACGCGCAGGCGCTGGGGGCCGACGACGTCGCCGGCATCAAGACGTATGTCTACGACCTCGGAGGGGGCCTCATCGAGTTCATGGCCATCGGCACCGCGGTCAAGCGGGTCCCGGAGCTCGCCACGCGATCGGCGCAGCTGCCGTGCCAGGCGGTCATCAGCGACCGCGACACGTTCATCAACACCGCGGAGGCACAGCTGTCATCATCGCTCGACAGCGGTTCCAAGGGCGCCTCGAACGCCTCCGAGATGACCGGCAATGCCACAGGCCTGCTCAAGCTCCTGTTCGACCTTCTCCGCTAGCCTGCCGAGCGAGGAGCTGAGACGGGTGCGCGCATCCGCTTCGGAGGCGTGGGAGACGTGAGCGATCTGCCCGCGGGCACCGTGGTGGGAGGACGCTACCAGATCGCGTCAGTGTTGGCCCGAGGGGGGAGCAGCACCATCTATCGCGCCCACCCCCTGCACGGGGCGGGCCTGGTCGCCATCAAGCGGCTTCGCGACGACGCCGACGACGACGAGATCCGCCACTTCGAGCGCGAGTTCACGCTGCTGCAGTCGCTGGCCCATCCCGGCCTTCCCCTCGTCATCGAACAGATCGAACAAGACGGCCACCTGCACCTCGTGGAAGAGCTCGTGCCTGGTCACACCCTCGCGGAGCGAATGGCGAGTGAGGGTCCCCTGCCCTGGCGGCAGGCCCTCGACATCGGGCGCGCGCTGCTCGACGTGCTCGCCTGGCTGCATCGCCACGACGTGGTGCATCGCGATCTCACGCCTTCGAACGTGATGCTCGCCGACGACGGCACCGTGCGCCTCATCGATCTCGGCGCCGCGCGGCGATGGCGCCTGGGGCTCGCCCACGACACCGTGCCCCTGGGCACGCCCGGCTACGCGGCGCCGGAGCAGTACGGACGTCGCCAGAGCGACACCCGAACCGACCTCTACAGCCTGGGCGCACTCCTCCATCATCTGGTCTCCGGAATCGACCCCAGCACCCTCGCCTGGCGCTTCCCACCGCTCGACGCCTGCGCCCCGGGCGTTCCCGCGGCCTTCTCGAGCACGGTGGCGCAGGCGCTCTCCATCGACCCCGCGGCGCGCCCCGCGTCGGCCGAGGAGATGGGGCGCAGCCTCGTCGCCGCACCGCAGACTGCGACCGCGCCGCCCGCACGGCACAGCGCCCCGCACATGTGCCTGGCCCATCAGAAAGAGGGCTGGGGCCGTCAGCGACGCACCGAGATCCACGATGAGGGGCTGCGCATCTGCATCCACGGCCATTGGGCGGAATGGCCGTGGAGCACCATCCATCGGCTTCGCGAGACCATCGACAGCACCACCGGACACCCGCTGCGCATCCAGATCGCAAGCGACGAAGGACACGTCGACCTGCTGGGCACCTCTCGCGCGCTCTCGGCGCTGAGCACCCAGGTCATCGCTCGCGCGGGGCTGCGCGACGATCCATCGCGCGCCTGGCGCGACTCGTATGTGGGAACGCACGCGCGGTGCTGGACGCGACCTGGCGGAGAAACACCGCCGCAGCCGTGAGTGGGAGAAGCAGGCGCCGATGGCGTAGTCTGACCGCACGGTGGTGCGGTCAGACACGTCAGTCACACGGCCACCGTGCAGAGCCTCCCATCACGAAGGAGCATCATGGCGGTTCGCATCGATGTGGAATACCTGGGTGACCTGCACACCCGAGCAACGCACGGCCCCAGCGGCGACACGTTCATCACCGACGCGCCCGTCGACAACGGGGGCAGAGGGGAGGCCTTCTCCCCCACCGACCTGGTCGCCACCGCGGTGGGAACGTGTGTGCTCACCATCATGGGCACCCTCGCGCAGCGTCTCGGCATCGACCTGAGCGGCGCGAAGGCTCACGTTGAGAAGCACATGGCCACGGCACCTCTGCGACGCATCGGGCGTCTCGACGTGAACGTGGTGGTTCCCGCCGAGCGTGCCGTCGCCATCGACCAGGCCCAGCGTGACAAGCTCGAACGGGCCGCAATGCACTGCCCCGTTCACCAGAGCCTCCACCCGGACATCGCGCAGAACATCACATTCACCTACGAAGCACCTGCCCCCGGATGAGCAGCGGGCGCGTCCTTGTGGTCGACGATGACCCGGACATCCGCGAGCTCGAGCGGCGATGCCTCGAGGAGCATGGGTACGAGGTCACCCTTGCCGCCGACGGCCAGCAGGCGCTGCAGCGCGTCGCCGGCTGCGAGGTGGTGGTGCTCGATCTGCAGATGCCCACCCTCGACGGCTTCGACGTGCTCACCCGCTTGCGCCAGACGAGCACAGTGCCCATCGTGGTGGTCTCCGCCCGCAGCGAAGGGGCAGACCGCGTCGCGGCGCTCGAGATGGGGGCCGACGACTTCCTGGTGAAGCCGTTCCTGCCGCGAGAGCTGGCGGCGCGGGTGAAGGCCGTGCTGCGACGCGCACGGATGCCTGCTGCGGCCAGCACGCAAGCCGGCCCCGTGGTCGTCGACACCGTCTCGCGCAAGGTCACCCTCGACGGCGCGGAGATCGAGCTCACGCCGCGGGAGTACGATCTGCTCAAGGTGCTCGCGGCTTCCCCGGGGCGCACCTTCACGCGCGAAGAGCTGCTTGACCGCGTGTGGGGCGAGGAGTACGTGGGCGACACCCGACGGGTCGACATCCACGTCAGCAAGCTGCGCGGCAAGCTCTCACGCGAGGGAAGGCCCTCGCCGCTGCGTTCGATATGGGGCGTGGGCTACCGCTTCGAGCCCTAGAAGCGCGGCCGAAAGCCGCACTTCCACCCATCCTTCTGGGCGGAGAACGGC
>RGZZ01000056.1 GCA_010028905.1 Pseudomonadota bacterium
GAGGCGTAGCGGGGGCTCTTGCCGATGGGTCGGCTGACAAACAGCTGATCGAGCGCGAGCTCGCCGTGGTAGAGGTGCCCACCGCCCAGGCCGTACTCCGATTCGAGGTCGGCGGGGGTGAGCACCGTGCTGTCGATCATGGCGTCGCGCAGGTTGGTGATGTACGGCGCCAGGGTCTCGAGCACATTGGCCTTGAACGCGTCGCGCTCGGCGCTCCAGCTCTTGCCGCCGCTCAGGGTGCACGGGGCCGACGCCACGGTGAGCGAAAGCAGGTGCTGCCCCTCGGGCGCCGCGTTGGTGTCGTGCAGCGACGGGATGTGCATCTCGATCAGGGGGCGCTTCGACCACCTGCCGTACTTCGCGTCGTCGAAGGCCTCCTCGACGTCGCGCAGGCTGGCGCCGAAGTGGATGCGGCCGCCCAGTCTCGCGGTCTCGCTGGCTTCGAGACAGGCGAAGCGGGGCAGCTCGCGCAGTGCGATGAACATGCGCGCGCAGATGCCACGCGATTTTATCGACCGCAGGTCGTGCAGGTATTCCGCGGGCACGCTGCCCGTGGGCAGGAGCGGGAGCAGCGAGCGTCGCGGGTCGACGTCGGCCACCACGAGGGGCGCGGCGAGCACGGTGCCGTCGGCCAGGCGCACGCCGCTCACGCGACCATTGCTGGTTTCGAGCGAAGCCACGTCAGCCCACGTGCGAACCTCGACGCCCGCGGCCTGGCTGGCCTCGAGAAGGGTGCGCACCACGGCGCTGGTTCCCCCCACGGGTATCTCTCCCACGCCCGCGGCCTGATGCCACGCCAGCAGGCCCGCGGTGGCGGGGCCCCAGGGGCCCACGAAGCCGCCCATCAGCGCGGGCGCGGCCAGGGCCGCCTTCAGCACGGGGGTCTCGAACCACTCGTCGAGCCAGTCGACCATGGTCATGGTGGCCAGGCGCATCAGCGTCACCATGTCGTCGCGCCCGAGCATGCGGAAGCGCAGCCCGAGGCGGCCAGCTTCGAGCAGCTGAGACGGATCGGTGGTGTCGAGCTCGGGGGGCGCCATCTCCTGGATCTGCTCACCGAAGGACGCGGCCTTGCGCATCACCTTCTGGTACTCGGGCCAGCGCTCCGCGTCACGGCGAGAGAACCGCGCAATCTCGGCGCAGGCCGCCGCCTCATTGCGCCAGAGGGCCAGCGAGCTCTTGCCGTGGTCCGGCGAGGGCGCCAGAACGAGGGGATCGGCATTGCGCCAGCGCAGGCCGCGACGGGCCAGCGCAAGTTCCTTCTCAACCTGCGCACGAAGACGTCCCGGGTCGTCGAAGCACGGGGAGGCCGTGTAGCCGGGGAAGGGACTGTAGGCGGCCAGACGCCCGCCTGCCGCGGCCCTGCGCTCGAGAACAATCACCCGCCGCCCCTGCCGCGCCAGCTGGGTTGCCGCCACAAGACCGTTGTGGCCGCCGCCAATCACGATGACATCGTAGTCGTGCGCCATGTCAGTTCTTCCAATCCTTCAAGATCTCGCGGGCCGCGATCATGCCGGGCGCACCCATGATTCCGCCGCCCGGGTGGGTTCCGGAGCCGCACATGTACAGGCTGTGTATGGGGGCCCGGTACTGCGCCGCGTCGACATGGGGACGCAGGAAGAAGAGCTGATCGAGCGACAGCTCGCCGTGGAAGATGTTGCCCTCGGTGAGCCCCCACTCGCGCTCGAGGTCGAGGGGCGTGACGACCTGCCGGAACAGGATGCTCTCCTTGAGGCCGGGGCAGTACTCGGCCAGGGTGTCGACCACCGCGTCGCCGAACGCCTCTCGCTCGGTGTCCCAGCTCTTGCCGGGAGCCAGCTGGTAGGGCGCGTACTGCACGAAGCACGACACGATGTGCTTGCCAGGAGGCGCCACCGACGGGTCGACCAGCGAGGGGATGACCACGTTGATGTAGGGCCGGCTCGAGAACGTGCCGTACTTGGCTTCGTCGTAGGCGCGCTCGAGATAGTCGATGCTGGGCGCGATGGCGATGTCTCCGCGCAGGTGCTTGCCTTCTCCAGGAAGGCACGTGAAGTTCGGGAGTCGGTCGACGGCGAGGTTCACCTTGCCAGACGACCCGCGCATCTTGAACTTCTGGATGCCCGCAATGAACTCAGACGGGAGCTCGTTGGCCGGCAGCAGGCGCAGGAAGGTGCGATGCGGGTCGAGGCTCGACACCACGATGCGGCCGTGGATCTCCTCGCCGCCTTCGAGCACGACCCCGGTGGCCCGCCCGTTCTTGGTGAGGATGCGCTCGATGCCCGCCTCGGTGCGGATCTTCGCCCCCGCCGCGCGCGCCGCGTTTGCGATGGCGTTGCTCACGCCGCCCGTTCCGCCCTTGGCGAAGCCCCACGAGCGCATGACACCGTCGATCTCGCCCATGTAGTGGTGCAGCAGCACGTATGCGGTGCCTGGCGAGCGCACGCCGAGGAAGGTTCCGATGATGCCGCTCACCGACATGGTGGCCTTCAGGATCTCGGTCTCGAACCACTCTTCGAGAAAGTCGACCGAGCTCATGGTGAACAGCTTCAGCTTGTCGTACATGAGGTCGGAGCCCAGGCCGCGGAAGCGCGCGCCGAGCTTGAGCATCTTCATGAGCTCGGCTGGGTTGTAGGTGTCGAGCGGGGGAGGCGTCATCGAGAGAATGGGCCGCACGAAGCGCGCGAGCTTCGTCATCATGCGCCCGAACTCAGGATACATCTCGGCGTCGAGCTTCGAGAACTTGCTGATCTCGCGGTAGGTCTCATTGCCGTCGTCGGTGCGCAGCAGGTACCGCCCGTCGAGTGACGGCGTGAACGAGGCGGGCAGCGGGATCATCTCAAGGCCGTGCCGACAGAGGTCGAGCTGTCTGATCAGCTCGGGGCGCAGCAGGCTCACCACGTACGAGCAGACGGAGAACGTGAAGCCGGGATACAGCTCTTCGGAGCACGCCGCTCCGCCCAGCACGTGACGCTTCTCGAGCACCAGCACGTCGAGGCCGGCACGCGCCAGGTAGGCTGCGGTCACCAGGCCGTTGTGGCCGCCGCCGATGATGATGGCGTCATGGGGCTGTCTCATGGTACGTCCTCCACAGAGTGTTGCTCTCCGTCTCTCATCGGAGAAGAGAAGAGGCGCCCTCCGCTCTTCCGGTGGGCGCCTCTTCCTGGGGGGTCGTCAGCGTAAGAGCGGGGATCAGGCCTTCGACTTGCGCGCCGTCTTCTTGGGGGCGGGCTCATCGTCGGCCGGCTTCGCGGCTTTCGCGCTCTTTGCGGCGGTCTTCTTGGGGGCCGGCGGCTCCTCGTCGTCGCTCTTCGCGGCCTTGGCCGTCTTGCTGGCCTTCTTGGGCGCCTCGATCTCGACTGAGGGAGCGACCTCTTCTTCAGCGGCCTCCTCTTCCTCGTCTTCGTCGTCGTCGTCGCCCTCGTCTTCGATCTCGAGCTCGAGCGCCTCTTCCTCGAGCGCTTCGTCGGTGGTGGTGGTGTCGGTGTCGGTGTCGGTGTCGGTGTCTTCGGCCTCGAAGCCGCCGCGACGGCCGCCGGCCCCGATCTCCTCGTCTTCCTCCTCGTCGCCGCCGAGGAGCTCCTTCTCGCGCTCGACGTCTTCCTCTTCGTCTTCGCGCTCCTCTTCCTCGTAGTACTCTTCGTCGTACTCGCCGTCGCCGTCTTCGTCACGGCCGAAGATCTCTTCCATGCGGCGGGTCACCGAGACGCTCGTGGGCTCGGAGAGACCGATGGCCTCGAGCATGGCCTCCTGCTCCTCGCGCTCGAGAACCTCGGAGGGCGGCTGCGGACCGAGACGCACCTTCTCGTCGAGGATCTCTTGAAGCGCGATGGTCACGGGCTTCTGTGACCAGGTATCGATCAGCGGCCGGGAACCGGCCTTCAGCTGACGGGCGCGCTTCATGGCCAGGGTCACAAGGCTGAACTTGGTGGGGATGAGCTTCGACAGATCGTCGAGGTTGGGTTCGTTCATCGACACGGCGGAGTACCCTCGATCTCTATTTATGTTGGCTTCGGGTCGCGCGCTGTGGCTGCTCACTGCGGTGGGCGCAACGTGCCGAGAGGGGCGTCATTCCACGATCTCGGGTGCACACGACATTGCGCCGGGTTGCGGCGCAGAACGGGCTCGGTTCGCCCCAGGCGACGAAACTCCTCTTTGCGCCGCGGCAATCTGCGCAGAAGTGCCAGCGTCCGCTTGCGGCGCGGTGGAGCAGGAGGTGAGCGAGAAGCCGGGAAATCGGGTATCGTCTTCGCATGTACGTCTGCGCGTGTCATCTCGACCTTCTTCTTCTCGACAAGCCGGACTCGCTGAAAGGCAAGCGACACGTCGTCAAGAGCCTCAAGGAGCGGCTGCGAAGCCGCTTCGGGATCTCCGTGGCCGAGGTGGGCAGCCAGGACCTGCTCCATCGCAGCGAGATCGGCATCGCCTTCGTGGGAGAGCGCCGAGACGTTCTCGAATCCGTGCTCGACCAGATCCTGCATCAGATCGAGTGTCAGGGCAGCGTCGAGATCATGGCGTCCACCATCGACTTCCAGCAGTACTGAGCACGCGACGAGGCCTTCCGGGCCGCCCCCAGCCTGCCACAAGGAGCCGCCGACGCGTGACCCAGCCCTCGCCGTCGACTCGCCTTCGCGCGAGCGACCTCGTGCTACCCAGACCCGCCCCCGATGTCGTGGCCCGCCTTCGCAAGGCGCTCACCGTCCCGGTGTCGCCCGTGCTGGCGCAGATCATGGTGAACCGGGGACTCGCGGATGTCGAGGCCGCCGAGGATTTCCTCACGGGCGACCTCGACACGCTGCACGAGCCCGAGATGCTCGAGGGCATCGCCGAGGCGGCCGATCTGGTGGCTGAAGCGGTGCGTCGAGGCGATCCGATTCTCGTGCACGGCGACTACGACGCCGACGGCGTTTCTGGAACGGCGCTGCTGGTGTCGTTCCTGCGCGACATCGGCGCCGCGGTGGGCTTCCACATCCCCCACCGCGTCGACGAGGGGTACGGCCTCTCCGCCGAGGGGGTTCGCAAGGGGGCCGCGGAGGGCTACACGCTGCTGCTCTCGGTCGATTGCGGATCGAGCAGCCCCGAGGTCGTCGATCTCGCGCGTTCCCTCGGCATGTGTGTCGTGATCACCGACCATCACATGGTGACGACCCCCCCGCCCGCTCACGCGTTCGTGAATCCCCGCGCTCCGGGATCAGGGTACCCGTTCCCCCATCTGTCCGGCGTGGGGGTGGCCTACAAGCTCATCACCGCGCTCTCGTACCGGCTGTCTGACCGAATGAAGGGGCGCACCCCCGAGCAGTATCTCGATCTCGTGGTCATCGGCACCGTGGGAGACGTGGTTCCCCTCGTGGGGGAGAACCGGGTGCTCGTGCGCGAGGGGCTGAACGTGATGCAGGCGCTCGAGCGCCCGGGCATCGCCGCCCTGGCCCGCGTTGTCGGGCTCGTCGAGGAGGACGTGGAGGCCAGGTCGCCCGCTGGAGAACCGCGAGGCGGGACCACAGAGCAGGGCGCGGAAGGCGAGCGATTCGACGACGGTCTCACGTCGCGTGAGGCCGCACAGACGGGCGCGCGCCCTTCAGAGGCGCTGCGGGCGGTGTCGGTGGCGTTTGGCATCGCGCCGCGCATCAACGCGAGCGGGCGCCTCGAGCACGCAGAGAAGGCCGCGGCGCTGCTGCTGGAGACCGACGCGGCGCGCGCCGAGGCCCTGGCGCGCGAGCTCGAGGCCATCAATGAGCGGCGTCGGGAGCACGAGGCCAAGGTGCGCACCGAGGCCGAGGCGCAGGCCCTGGCGCGGGGACTCGAGGGGCGCGCGGTCATCGTCGAGGCCGGCGCCGACTGGCATCCTGGCGTGGTGGGCATCACCGCCAACCGCCTGCTCGATCGCCACGGCCTCCCCGCCCTGGTGATCGCGCTCCTCGGTGATGGCACCGCCAAAGGCTCGGCCCGCGCGCCGGCCTCCGTCGATCTGTACGAGGCGCTGCGCCGCTGCGCAGACCTGTTCACCCACTTCGGTGGGCATCCCCGCGCGGGCGGCTTCAGCATGCCGGCCGAGAACGTCGATATCCTGCGTGAGCGCCTCGAGACGGTCGTTCGGGAGATGGCCCCCGCTCCGTCGCCCGGCCTGCGGGCCGATGCCGAGATCGCGCTGTCGAGCATCGACTTCGGTCTGCTCGAGGAGCTCGCCTTGCTCGAGCCCTTCGGCCAGGGAAATCCGGCGCCGCTCTTCGTTGCGCGGCGGGTGACCGTGAAGAAGCCTCGGCTGGTCAAGGACCGCCACTGGAGCTTCCACGCGGTTCAGGGTGGCGTGAGCCTGCGCTGCATCGGCTTCGGGCTGGCCGAGCGCCTGCCGCATCTCGAAGAGGGCGAGACCTGCGACATGGTCTTTGCTCTCGAGCTCGAGACCTATCGCGGCGAGCGACGCATCCGGGTGGCTGTGCGAGAGCTGTTGCGCGATGGGCACGAGGCGCCTTCCGAGGGCGCCGTCGCGGGTCTCGCGGCGGGCACCGGCGATGACAGGTCGTCTGACGGGGCGCTTGTGGAGAGCGGGCAAGGGCGCCTCGCCGCAGCCTCGGGGGGGAAGGGCTGGCGCATCGAGGATGCCCGGCGCCACCACAGCCACGGCGGCTATCTCTCCGAGGTGCTCGAAGCGGGTCAGGCCGTGGTGGTGCTCTGCCGTCGCGACCAGGTGTCGTTCGCGCAGCGCCTGCTGGCCGCGGGCGGTGATCGCATGCCCGCGAATGCCCAGGTGATCCCCTACGGGGAGGAGGCGCTTCGTCGGACCTCTGCCGCCCACTGGGTGCTCTTCACGCCTCCCCCGTCTGTCGCTGCGCTTCAGCCGCTGGTGGGGAAGGGTGGGTGCTGCCACGTGCTGTTCAGCCCCGACGAGCTCGATCGTGACGCCGCGCTGATCGACGCGGTCACCCTGCCGCGGGAGCGCCTCGAGCAGATCTTCCGCATCTTTCGCCAGGGGCTCGACGAAGAGGGGGTCCTCGACGAGTCACGCTTCTCGTCGCTTCTCGAGGCGGCGGGTGCACCTGAGCTCCGCCCCGAGAGCCTGCGAGCGGCGTTGCGCGTGCTCACCGAGATCGGCGTGCTCGCCCCCGTCGACGGGCGAGGGGGGCGCCATCGCATCACGGGAACCCGTCGCCCGCTCGAGGAATCGAAGACATGGCCACGCTACCGTGACCTCGCCGCCGAGTTCACCCCCATGCGCGCGCTCTTCAGCAGGGAAGAAGCCGAGATGCGGGAAGGACTCCTCTCCATTCTCTCAGGAGGCTGAACGCCCGTGGAACCCTCGTCCGGCACTTCCGCACGACTCGATCTCAAGACCTTTGTTCGCGACATCCCGGATTTCCCGATTCCTGGCATCCTCTTCAAGGACATCATGCCGCTCATCGGAGACGGGTCGGCGCTGCGCCAGTCGGTGGACGACCTGCTGGCCCCCTTCCGCGAGGCCCGCATCGACGCCATCGCCGCGGTCGAGGCGCGTGGCTACCTGCTGGCGGCGCCCATGGCGTGCGCCCTCGGGGTGGGGCTCATTCCCGTGCGAAAGCCCGGCAAGCTCCCCTACAAGACCATCTCGCAAGACTACAGCCTCGAGTACGGCAAGAACACCCTCGAGATGCACGACGACGCCTGCAAGCCGGGCGCCCGCGTGCTCATCGTCGATGACCTCATCGCCACGGGGGGTTCGGCGCGTGCCGCGGGTCATCTCATCGAGCGCGTCGGCGGCACGGTGGCCGGGTTCGCCTTCCTCATCGAGCTTGGGTTCCTCAACGGGCGTCAGGCCCTCGACGGCTACACGGTGCACTCGGTTCTGAACTACTGAGCGGTCGACGCACAGGCTCAGGTCGGGACGGGCGTCGTCTCAAGTATCTCCCTGAGCACCGATTCGGCCGTCTCGCGCGGGTTCACCGCCGATCGGCTGATGAGCCGATGGGCGAGAGCGGGAATCGTGACGGCCTTGATGTCGTCGGGTCGCACGAAGTCGCGCCCGTCGATGGCGGCCAGCGCCTGCGCGGCTCGGAACATGGCGATAGAACCGCGTGGCGACGCCCCCAGGGCCAATGGCTCGGCCCTGCGCGTGGCCTGCGCGATGTCGACCACGTACTGGCGCAGCGCGTCATCGAGGTGAACCCGGCGCACCTGCTGCTGCATCTGGATGAGCTCTTCGGCGGTGACCACCTGCTCGAGGGCATCGATGGGATGGGTGAGCTGCTGGCGCCTCAGCATCTCGTTCTCGGTCTCTGGCGTGGGATAGCCGAGGTGGATGCGCACGAAGAAGCGATCGAGCTGGGCTTCGGGCAGTGGGAAGGTGCCCTCGTACTCGATGGGGTTCTGGGTGGCCAGAACGATGAAGGGTCGCGGCATGGGCCTCGTCACGCCTTCTACCGAGACCTGTCGCTCGTCCATGCACTCGAGCAGGGCAGACTGGGTCTTGGGGGTGGCCCGATTGATCTCGTCGGCCAGGATGACCTGATGATGAATGGGGCCAGGGCGGAACTCGAAGGTCGCGCTCTGCTGGTTGTAGATGGTGACGCCAACGATGTCGGAGGGCAGCAGGTCGGGCGTGAACTGCAGGCGCGCAAACGAGCAGCCCAGCGAGCGCGCCACAGCGCGGCTCAACATGGTCTTGCCGACGCCGGGCACGTCTTCGAGCAGCACATGGCCCTCGCACAGCAGGGCGACCAGAACCAGCCGCAGCTCCTCGTGCTTTCCGATGATGACCTTTTCGACATTCTCGACGACGCGGCGTGAGAACGATGCGATGGCGTCCAAGGGGTCAGGCGTCGGCGGCCGTGGTTGCGGTTGCTGTGACCTCTTTGTCCGGCGCGTCTGGGGCGGTCGTCTCGGAGGGGGTCTTCTCTTCGTTCTGCGGGGTCTCGGCGTTGGTGGGGGCGGTCTCGCTCGCGGTGGCCTCTGCCGATGACGCAGACTGCCCCGCCTTGCGCGAGGCGCGTTTCCTCATCGGTTTCGGCGGGGGCTCCGGTCGTGGCGCCAGCGTCACGGTGTCGAGAACGATGCGCGGCGGGCCGTCGCTGCCGTCGACCCCGCGAACGCTCGCCGGGTCGATCTCGTAGGTCTCGACCAGAGCGCGGCTTCCGGGGATGCCATGGAGGTCGATGTTGATGACCTTGCCGTTGTACGCGAGGAACGGCTCGGTCTCGGTGGTGACGGGGGTGTGCCCCACCACCACGCCCTCCACGCCGATCCCGGAGAGCATGCGGTCGAGCTCAGCCTCGCTGAACGGCTCGGAGCGGCTTCCGGTGTAGTAGTCGAAGCCCCACAGCTTGCGAGACCACAGGAACGACTCGCGCATGCGCGACTGATCGATGGCGGGCAGCTCGCGGAGCTCGTGGAGCGGTCGCCAGAACTCGGCCAGATCCGGCGCGGTGTGGGCGTAGAGCCGGTTGTTGACCACAGCGCCGAGGAGAAGGTCGTGGCGGAGCCAGGTGCCCAGCTCGCCGTCCATGTCGCGCTTCCAGGCCTCGAGCGACTCCCAGCCTTCGAGGGTGGTGCGGCCGCCCTGCACGAACCAGTTGAGGAACTTCATCATGGTCTCGAGCTGCTCGCCGCCCAGCCCCATGGAGACCATGGCGCCCCGGAACTTCATGAGGTAGTGATGATGGTTTCGCATCATCGACTCGAGCTGGCTGGTGCTCATGAAGTCGAGCACCTTCAGCGCGTCGAGCATCATGTCATCGTGGTTGCCACGCAGCACATAGATGCGGCCGTCGAAGTCGGCGTACTGCTCGCGAAGCTCGCGCACCTGACGGTCGAGGCTGTGGAGCAGTTCGAGGATGCGGCGGGCTCCGTCGCTTGCGCGATCGGCGCTGCCTTCGAGCGGCTCGCCGCGCCAGTCGACGTAGTCGCCGATGAGGATGAGGTCGACATTGCAGGCGCGGGGGTTCCACGCAAACGTGCTCGGGATGAGGATGTCTTCTTCCTCGAGGAGACGGGTCAGACGGTAGAAGTCGCCGTGCAGGTCGCCGATGGCCACGCTCTTGCGGTGGGTCAGCGTTTCGGGAGGGCGCTCGCCGTTCTGGAACACCCTTCTGCTTGCGGCGGCGGATGCGCTCATCGGCATGCCTTTCGAATCAGAGTTGAACGACTACTTCCAGACCGGACCTCGAATTCCTCGCACGTCGTCTCGCGCTTCGGGAGCGGCGTTCATCTGCAGGCGCGGGAGACGGATGGCGCAGGGGAACTCTCCGATCGACAGCCAACGTCATGCCCATGCACCTCGCCAAGGCCTGGGCTCGTGTTGCCTTGCTCGCTCTCCTCGTCGTGCTCGTTGGGCGCGCGCCGGCGTCAGCCGAGGCGCCGCGGCCGAAGGGACCGTACAAAGCGCCGCCATCTCGCGTCTGGCCTCGCGTGGCGGTGGTCTGCATCGACAGCGCCTCTGTGAAGCGGCTCGGGGGCTTCCCCTTCGACCGCGCCGTGCACGCGCGGCTGCTCGCGCGCCTTCTGAGCGCTGGCGCCCGTCTGGTCGCGTTCGACCTCTACTTCGGCGATGCCGGCACGCCCTCCGGTGATCTGGCGTTCGCGCGCGCCATCGCGCGCAGCCGCCGCACCTGGCTCATCGCGAGCCCGCTCTCGCAGAAGGCGTCTGATCCCGCCCGTCCGCTTGCGCTGTTTGCCCAGGCGGCGGGCTGGCGCGTCGGCGTTCCCTCGATAGAGCAAGGCGAGCACTTCGTGGGTGGCGTGCGCGTCTCGCCGGTCGGCACAGCGAAGATGCCCCACCTTCTCATGGGGCTCATGACCGATGCGCTGCGCCTTCGGCGCTGGCCTCGGGCGGCCGGCCCCGACGCCACCTGGGTGGGTGACTGGCGCCTTCCCACGCCGGGCGGCGTGTTCACGAGTGAGCCCTCAGACACCCGTCGCCTGGCCATCGACGGCGATTCCCGCATTCGTCTCTATTCGTACGCGCGTGTGCTGAGCGGAGAGGTGTCGCTGCGTGAGCTCGACGGCGCCATCGTGCTCGTGGGCGTCACCCCGTCTCCCCGAAATGGTGAGGAGCTCATCTTCGAGGACTGGAGCATTCCCGCCTGGGTGATGAAGGCCCACGTCGAGGCGCTCGCGATTCTGCTCGAGAAGATGTTTCGCGCGCTCGACCACCCCACGGGACGCCCGTGATCGCCTGGTCGCGGCGCTCAGTTGAGGGAGAACGGGAGGTTCTTCGGGCGCCCGCCGGCTTTTCGCTCGGCACGTTGACGAAGCCCCCGAACGATCTCCTCGAGGAGCTCGGCCTCACGCGCCAGACGATGGTCAACCGCGTCGATCTCGAGCAGCTCCTGCTGCACCGCGGGGGAGACGAGAAGCGTTGAAGCCACGAGCCACGAGAACGCCACCGGATCCGGATGGGTGGGCGGGGCCTCGCTGATCTGGCCTCCCAGGGCGCGCACCGCCTCGATGTAGGCGGCGTAGCCTCGCTCTACCCGTGCCATCGGCTCGCGCACCCGCGCCGGGTCCGGTGGGGGGGAATCGAGCATCTCCACGTCGCCCTGCAGATAGGGCTTGTCGTGGTTCAGCGAGACAACGCGGAACCTCTGCTGACCCTGCGTCTGGATGAAGATGCGCTGATCGGGGAGCGGCGCGGCTTTGGTGATGCGGGTGAGCGTGCCTACGCGATGAGGCTCGGCTGCGCCCCCGACCTCGGCGCCGTCGCGGATGAGAACAACCCCAAAGCACCCCTCCGCCAGGCCGATGTCGGCGAGAAGGGTTTTGTAGCGCGGCTCAAAGATCTGCAGGGGGAGCCACATCTCCGGGTAAAGTACCGTGCCCAGGGGGAACAGGGGAATGCGTCTGATATCGCCCATCTCCAAGCCATTCCCTGTTCTCCCCGGGAACCCTGCGCCATCTTCCCACCCGTCATCGCACGCGGCTGCCGCGGTGACGCCGAGGTGGGGCGAAACCCAGCGGGGGTCAAGCGGGTCGTTCCGTGAGGCTCTCTGTGAGACCTCAGCCCATCGTCTGCGTGCAGCCCATGGCGCGAGCCCTCACTGCGCGGAGGCCACATCCATCGACGGAGGAATCTCGTGACCATCAACCTTCGATACGGGTTCTGCCGATTGCTCATCGCGCTCACGCTCGTCGTGGCGGGCGCGGGGGCGGGGCTTGCGGCGCCAGCCGGGGGTACGGCGACGGCCGTCAGCCCTGTGACCATCTCAGAGGAGATCGAGCTGGGAAACAAGGTTGCGGGGGAGATGCAGCGGCGCTATCCGGTGTGGAGGAACGCCGACCAGGAGCGTCGCGTGAGGCGCATCGCCTTGAAGCTGTTCGAGGTGAGCGATCGGCACGAGTCTTCCAAGCTGCGACAGAGCTTCACGGTCGATCTCCTCGACACCAAGGTCATCAACGCGTTCTGCGCGCCGGGAGGGCGCACGTTCGTGACTCGCGGACTCATCGATCTCGGGGTCGATGACGATGAGCTGGCCTGCGTGATGGGGCACGAGATCGCCCACGCCGCGCGACGCCATGGGGCGCGAAACCTCGAGGCGAAC
Source organism: Pseudomonadota bacterium (assembly GCA_010028905.1). Taxonomy (NCBI): domain Bacteria; kingdom Pseudomonadati; phylum Pseudomonadota; species Pseudomonadota bacterium. The sequence continues at coordinate 12,483 of RGZZ01000056.1, forward strand.
AAGATCCTGCAGAGCCGCATCAACCAGATGACGAAGCGCAGCTCGCTGCGCACGCTGGCCCAGATTCCCATCTTGTTCTATCTGTGCAAGCGCTTCAGCCCGCAGCTCGAGTACGAGGCCGATTACTACGGCGTCATCTACGCCGCCCGCGCCGGGTTCGACCCGGACGGCCTGGCGCGCCTGCTCGCGCGCTTCGAAAAGCTCGAGGCGCGACAGCGCTCATCAAAGCTGGCCCAGCTGCTCACATCGCTCACCGACAACCATCCGCCCACGCCGGATCGGGTGAAGCGCGCCAGCGATCTGACCTCGCGCATCAAGCACGGCGAGACGCCTTCCACGACCGCTGTGCCGGTCTACGACTGAGGAGGGGCGTCGCTTGCCAGCAGCCGTGCCATGAACGGCGCGGAGCGACGCCTCCAGACGAAGCCGTCGAGCAGGTAGTGCACCAGCTGCGGCAGCGCGAGCAGCGGAACGACGACCGTGAGCGCGGTTGCGCTGAGATGCCACGCGCCCCCGAAGATCTCGGGGCGCGCGTGCCACACGGCGCGGTCCCAGAGCATCTCCTCTACGAAGGCAGCAAGCCACAGAAGCGCGAGAAAAGCGAGAGGGCCCTGGCGGAAGAGGCGGTAGAGCCCGGGCCGCGGCGGATGCTGCTCGCGATCGCACCCGTAGGCGTAGATCAGCGCCAGGTAGGGAATGCCGTGTATGAGCACGTTGGTGACGGTGAAGGCATAGTCTGAGTCGAGCGCCACGATGCCCACGTACCAGCACATGGCGGTGGTGAGCACGACCATGTGCTTGCCTGGATTGGTGAATCCGCGCCTGTGCTGCAGAACGGCTCGAGCGGTGTAGGCCAGCAGCGATCCCACGTACGCGATGCGGGCGATGCGCAGCACAGGGTCCCAGAGCACCGGAAGCGCGATGAAATCTCCGTTCACGAACCACCAGAACCGTCGTGGCAGATGGGCGTGCCAGTACAGCAGCGGATAGATCGCGGCCATGTGGATGGCCAGGCTGTCGATGCGACGCCCCCAGGCGCTGCGCTCCCCGAGGCGGGCCCGGTAGAGCGCGACCCAGCCGTACTGCTGGCGAACGAAGTGGAACACGGCCATGTAGGCGAGCGCGCGCCAGAACAGCCGCTCGCCGCCGGCGGCATAGAGCGCGATGCCGATGAGGAGCCCGCAGACCGGCAGGGCCGTGTAGCGCAGCGGCGCGCGTGACAGCTCTTCCGGATCGGCGTACACGCGGAACACGGTGGCGTACACGTGGGCCACGTCGACCAGCAGCACGCCGGCGATCCACGCCCACTCCGGGGCGTCTTCGCGAACAAGCCCCGCGTGCTGGCCGATGATCACCGCCAGCAGAGACAGTGCCGCGCTTCCCGCGAACACCGCCACGTCGATCTCCGGGGAGAAGAGATGCCAGGCCCGTGGCGGTGCTGTCGTGGGCGGAGCGTGGGCGAGGGCTGCGCAGTCGCTGGCGCTAGCGACCGCCATGTTCGCCGACGATCTGGATCGCCTCATCGACGGGGCGTCCGCCGAGCTGCTCGATGCCAACCAGGCGCAGGGTGTGGAGCACTCGCTCTCGATCTGCCTCGCGTGGGAGGTTGATGCGCACGAGCGAGTCCATCAGCGAGACGCCGCGCTTGAAGTAGATGCCGCACGGGCGATCCGGGTGCAGCGCGTCGAGGGGCAGGCGCTCGGTGAGGTTCTGGGGAGATGGTGCTCCCGCTTCGGCGTCGAGGGCGATGGCGTCGGCGCGCTGGAGCAGGCGGATGTCGAAGACGAGAGACGCGCTCCTGTCGTCGGGGATGAGCCGTAGCGGCAGATAGGCGCCGGCGCCGCGCTGACCGTGGTGCAGGTGGATGGACTGGCTGGGGGTGCCCAGCCGAAGCCACCGCTCCTCCGCGGAGAGCAGGTGTCCGGTCGAGCGAAAGACCCGCGCCACGCGGTCGGCGACGTGGGTCGGGCTGGCCGCGAGGTCGTGACCCAGGAAGCAGGAGCCCAGCGGCCCTTGGAGCAGCGGCTCGACGTCGAAGCGGAACCAGTGGGGCCAACCGGCTTCACCGGCGCCGATGGTCGAGGTCCAGGGGTTGAAGGCGGTGCCGAAGTGCGGTGCGTGAGAATAGCCCGGAACGCGGGTCACATCGTCGACGGAGAGCGCCCGTGAGACCTCGGCGCGCAGGGCTTCGAGCCGCTCTTTCGGCGTTCCACTCGCGCTCTGCTCGAGCGTGTCGAGATCGACGCGCATGGCCCAGGCCACCTTGCGCAGATACAGCATCTCGAGGTCGGCGGCGGTCGACAGGCGGGTGTCGAGCCCGAGCTCGTTGCGCAGCAGCAGCAGCATGGGCGTGACCTCGTCGATGTGCCCCTGGGCCCCCTCGAGGACCACGGTGAGGCACCCCTGCGCAGAGTAGGGGAGGACGTCGGACGAAGCCGCGTCTTCGTACGGGAGGTAGCGGATGCGGAGCCGTGCGTCGATTTGGACGTCGAGGGCGGTGCCCGCCATGAGCGCCCACTGCCGGTCGAGGGGGTGCACCTCGCCGGCCACGATCTGCTTTCGCGGGTAGGGGATGCTCCCGCGATACATGTCGAGGCGGGGCTTTCCCGACAGAGCGTCACGAACCTTGCGGTCGCTGCCCTGGCGTACCCGCAGGGTGAGGCTCAGGCTGCGGCTCGGTCCTTTTCCTTCCTGCCAGAAGAGTATCGACTGGTCCATGACGTCGTCGCCCCCGGCGAGGAGGGTCCACCCCTGCCAGCCGCTTCGACGCACCCGGCTCATCCATACCGAGTCGAGGCGCTGATAGGGGGCGCCGGGACCAGGGCGGGTCAAGACCTGCGGCTGCATCTAGGGGGTGATCTCGGCCATGTCACGGGGCCGGAAATCGACGAAGTTGCGCTCGTAGAGCGAGTACACGAACGAGAGGGCGGCGGCTCCGAAGCGCTTCTCGATGTCGGCGAGCGTGGTCTTGCCGTCGAAGGCGTACAGCAGGGTGCCGGCCTTCTTGGTCACGGGGATGACGTGGGTCTGTCGGATGAGCGACCAGCCGAAGTCTTCTTCGCGGATGTCGTACTTGGGAAGCGGGCAGAGGTCTTCTTCGAGGGTGACCTCGAGCAGAGCGGGCGGCTCCACGGGAAGGGGCGAACCGATGAGCGGGTCGTGGTCGACCCCCAGGAGCTCGGCTTCCGAGCGGCATCCACCGGGGCAGAAGGTGACCTTGCTGCACGTCGTGCAGGCGCTCGGCAGACGGTTGCGCCACGCGCGCATGGCCTTTCCACGCCAGATGTCGAGAACTTTGTGCTCGAGAACGTTCCCCACCCGAGTTGGCGAGTGGTCGCAGGGTCGCATCTGGCCCCACGGATCGACGGCGCAGTAGGTGATGCCCGCTGAGCAGCCTTGCGAGAACGACTCGTTGTAACAGGCGGGCACGCAGGTTCCGAGGGCCACGTTGTAGCCGAGCTGGCGCATGTCGTCGAGCGATGCCAGCGCTGCCTTGAGCGTGTCGCGATCGGGTTCCACGTCGGGGCGGGGCGGTCCGACGTAGCGGTTGAATACGGCGTGCCGGGCCCCTCGGCGGTTTGCGAGGTCGACCAGTGCCTCGGCGTGGGCTGCGTTCTGGCGCGTGATCACGGTGCTCGTGTTCACCTCGAGGCCGGTGGCGGCCACCAGCTCGATGGTCTTCACCACCTCGTCGAACTCTTCCGCGTTGCCGGTGAAGGCGCCGTGGGTCTCCGCATCGTGGCCGTGCAGGTAGACGAGGAACGACTGGATGTAGGTGAGCTTCTTGAGCCCGAGCAGGAGGCTCGGACGATCTGACCACACGCCCGTCGTGAAGATGTGGTAGGGGCGCTTGGCGCGCTCGAGATGGTCGAGGATCTCGAGGAGGTCGGGTCGGGTCGTGGGTTCGCCTCCGCACACGCGGAACTCGCTGACGTACGCGCCCAGCTTCTCGACGACATCGCCCCACTGTGACGGCGTCAGCGGAGGGCGCGTCTCACCCTTGAAATAGGCGTGGCCAGACCACGCCGGACCGGCGGGAGTGACTTCGAGGGCCGCGACGACGGGCCCCCTGAGCTCGAGCATGGGCAGGTTCTCTCTACGCGGCTAGAAGATGAAGTCGCCGGGCACCACGTTGGTGTGCGGGACCGTGAACGTAGGGATGTTGCTGTGGTTCTGCCACACGTTGGTGTGAGGCGGAGTGTTCGTGTGCGCCGTGAAGTTGTTGGTGTGCGGAACGGTGTTGGTGTGGTAGGCGCCCAGCTCGACGGGCTGCCCTCGCTTGTCGCGAAGGGGCTCGAGCGACTGCTGCGCGCGCGGCGCACTGGTCGACAGACGAGAGGTGGGAGGGCCGCAGTCGTAGGGACGGCTGGCCGGAGGGGTTCGCCCCTCCGGCTGCGCGGAAGCGGCGCCGGCATCTCTGCGCGTCTCGGCGGCAGCGCTTCGCGCGGAGGCCGGCACCACGACAGCAGCGGCGGCCGCGGCTGCCACGAGCAGGCGCTTCAGCCGGGGTTCGGGACGTGAGACAGTGAGCAGAGAGAGCTCGTACTCGTCATCTTTTCGGATATCGCGCTTCACGGGTCTGCCTTGGCGACCGCTCAGACAGACCACCGATGGCTCTTCTGGGAGCCACTGAGGACTTGCGAGATAG
>RGZZ01000057.1 GCA_010028905.1 Pseudomonadota bacterium
CCGCTGGTCGAAGACGTTCCGGTGCTCGAGGCGTCCCCCGTTGTCGAAGACGTTCCCGTCCTCGAGGCGCCCCCCGTTGTCGAAGACGTTCCCGTCCTCGAGGCGCCCCCGCTGGTCGAAGACGTTCCGGTGCTCGAGGCGTCCCCCGTTGTCGAAGACGTTCCCGTCCTCGAGGCGCCCCCCGTTGTCGAAGACGGGGGCATGGCGGCGACCGGAGTCGCGGAGGCGTCAGCTGTGGAGGCTTCTTCCGCCGAGGCGACGGGCGAAGCGCTCCAGATCGAGGGTGCGCCGTCCATTGAGCACGCGCCTGTCTACATCGAAGCCGCCCCCATCATGGAGGCGCCGCCTTCACAGGATGCAGAGGCTCCGCCTCCGCCTCAGTCATCGTTGGCTCCGCCTCCAGCCGTCCCCCCCGTCGACGGGGAGGACGACGACTTCTTCCTCGAAGGTCCACCTCCGGACCTCGCCGCCGGGTAGCCACCATATGGTATTGCGCAACATTCGTCTTGTCTGCTTGAGCGGCGTCTTCTTTCTGGCATCCGCCCTGCCGTCCCACGCGGCGGATGAGGGCGGTGGTTTTCAGTCGTGGCTGTTCGAGCACCGCACGCTGCTCCGGGAACTGCTGGTGGCGCAGATCGTCGTCTTCGCCGGGCTCCTTGCCTGGGAGCTTGCCTTTCAGCGGCAGCAGAAGACCATGCCGGGCGCGGGTGCAGAGACCTGGAACGAAGATCGGAAGGGGGATACCCTGGGGCTCTCCGACCCCTTCAAGACCCGTGTTACCACAAGACGCTCCACCTCTGGCAGCGGCGAGTCGAGCACCGTCCGGAAGCCGCGTCCGCCAGCCGCGCCCCCTCAAGCGGAGGACGGAGAGGATGCGCCCCCGCCTCAGTCGCAACTGTCTTCACCTCCAGCACCTGCGTCGCCCGCGATGCCTCCGTCACCGCCAGAGCTTCCGACGACGCGTGGCGCGCGTCGGCTCGAGCGCATCGAAGGGGCTGAAGGAGACGGCGAGGTTGCCCGTCCGGCCAAGCGTGCGGCGTTCACCCCTCCGCCTCCTCGCCTGGAGACAGGCGCAGACTCCTGGGCTGACGCCATGCGCAGAGCGGCGCGTGAGACATCAGAGCGCGCCCCTCGTCGCCCCGCACAGATACCGCCTCCCTCTGTGAAGGCGCCAGAGCATCCCGTGGTCCCGCCCCCTGCCCAGCAGGCGCCGGCGTCAAGCCTGGAAGCGTCGCCGGAGGCCGCGTCAGAGGTTGCGCGCCCTGGGCTGCGCACGATACGCGTCGGTGTGCGTGAGGCTGCGCCGAGTGCGCCCGAGCAGGTGCCTGCCCCCCCCTCTCCGCCTGCCTCTGGCCAGATCGCCGTTCCAGCAGGGTTCTCTCGCTATGCCTGGGATCACGCCCTTCGACTGCTCGAGCGTGCAGCGACGACGCCTTGCCGGCTTGCCGCCGGCTGTGGGGGGGGCGTGACTGTTGGAGAGGGGTCTGCAACGTTGAATCTCGTCACGCCGCCACCCGCGGCGGCGGAGAAGCGACGGGGACGTGGCATGAAGCTGTCGTCGGGGGGGGAGACGCGCCTCGGCGAGACCCTCGAGAAGTCTACGCCCGCGCGCTCATCGCAGGCAGGGCCCGGACGGGTTCCCGGGTTTGCCGGCGTCCTGCCGTCTCACGACGACGCGACAGAGGAGGCGGAGGAGGCGGACGCCACGCCTGCAAACGCCACCCGCCCTCTGACGCCGTCGACGCCACCCGCGCTTCCCCCCGTCCCCGGGAGGCGTACCATCGACCTGCAGGTGCGTCGCCCCGGTGCACCCGCCGCGAAGCCAGATGAGACGTCGCAGGAGGAGAACCCATGAGGGCTGAGAAGTGATCACAGCGCTACCCGCTCCTCTTCTCCAGAGCGCTTGGGCAGTGCCTCCAAACGCCCCCCAGAGGTGATCGTCTCTTGCAAATCCCCCGCGGGAACGTGTTCTTCGAGAACCAGAGCCTGCCGTACGACGATATCAACACGCTCTACGGCAACCTCGAGCAACAGGGCTTCACAGGGTTCGTCAAGATCGACAACAGTCCCGTAGAAGACTACCTGTTCTTCAGCCACGGTCAGTTCATCCGTGCCCTCGAGCGCGAAGACCAGCAGTACAAGGTGCTCACGCGGGCTCGCGTGCTCAACAAGATCAAGAGCGACGTTCCCACCAGCGTCTATGTTCTCGATTCCTCGATGTCCAACGTGCTTTCGTATTCGTTCTCGTTTCAGCAGCTCTATCGCAACGTTGAGGTCCGCAAGAAGGAGTTCAAGAAGATCCGCGACCAGCTCGAGACCGATGAGCATACGGGCATCCTGACGCTCAACGGCCGAGACCACGGCTCTTACGTGCTTCTCTGCGACCGAGGGCGTATCGTCTACAACAATCTCGTGGCGCACTTCGGACAGATCATGTGTGGCGTCGACGAGGTGAACCGCTTCCTCGAGTCCATCTCCAAGGCTGGCGCGCAGCTGAACGTGTACGCCGAGAAGGCTGTGGAGATCGAAGCAAAGAAGCGTGAGGCGGAAGAACGCCTCGAGCGGGTCAAGGCGCTGCTAGCCAAGACGCAGACAGGGCTCTTCGTGAAAGAAGACGTGGTGTCGGTTGATGAGGCGCTCGTCCGAGAGTGGGGAGTTCGTGCGGGCTCTTCCTTCGGCGTCGAGCTCGAGCTGGCCGATGGCACTCTCGTCACCGTGAAGTGTCAGACGGCGAAGAAGCTGGGGGCCTACGTGGCCATCCCGGCAAAGCTCATGAAGCGCATCGGTCTGCGCGACGGCGATCCGCTGTCGGTGCAGCCGATCATGTAGCGCTTCGACCAATGTTCGGTGACACGGGCGATGCCCGGACACGAGACGTGAGCGTGGAGCGTGCGTGATGACTGAAGTGAAGACCATTCTTGAGAGCTTCTGCAAGCTTGATGGCGTACGTGGAGCGCTTGTCGTCGAGGCGGGCGGTCAGGTGCAGGAGAGTGCTTGCGGGCCCGATGTCGACGTAGAGGGGATTGCCCGCCTGGTCGATGCGTCTTCAACGCTGGGGAGACAGACGGCGTCCACGCTCGGGCTGGAGGGCGTGACGCAGTCGTACGTCGAGTACGAGGCATTCACGGTGACGGCCGAGTCGTTCGGAGACCGGGCCCTCGTCGTGGTCGCCTCTGCGGGGGCCAATCTGGGTCGACTCCGACTCGAGATACGCAAGAACAAGAAGATGCTCGAGAGCCTGGGAGGCTAGCATGAGTGCTGATGTCGATCTCTTGACCCCGCTCGAGAAGCGCTTGCAGGCAGCCGAGCAGCAGCTTGAGACAACGCCGGACGACGTGCTGACGCTGGCTGATTATGGTGAGGCTGCTCTCCTGCGAGGGCGTCTCCACGAGGCGATGAAGTGCTTTCAGCGTCTCAGCGCGCTCGAACCAGAGAATCTCAGCCACTGTCTTGGCCTGGGAAGGGCTTATCTCGAGAGCGGGCTCCACGCCGAGGCACACGGAATCGCGCAGCGCGTGATGCGTGAGGAGCAGCCTCCTCTGGCGGGTCATCTTCTCCTGCGCACCCTGGCTCGTACCTCCCACCAGACCGACCAGGCGCTGGCAGCGTGGGTGGCCGCGCACGCGTCCTGGTTGCCAGAGCGCGATGCCGTTGAGGCGGAGCGTTCCAGGCTCGCCGAGGTGATCGGCCAGCTCGAGCGCGAGGTCGAGCATCTCATGGCGCGGTCGAAGGAAGATGCGAATGAGCCCGTTCTCGCGTTCTCCATGTGCCTGGCGCGTGAGCGCCAGGATCGGGTACGCGAATCGCTGGGTATCGTTGAAGCCTGGGCGCAGCAGTACGACGCGCTCGATACCGAGCGGCAGCGTCAGGAAGACGAGGAGCGTCTCCGTCTCGAAGAGGCGGCTCGCCTCCAACGCGCCGAGGAGGAGCAGCGCGAACGCGAGGAACAGGAGCGCGCGCGCCTCCAGGCCGAGGAAGAGGAGCGTCAGCTGCGTGAGGAACAGGAGCGGGCTCGTCTCCAGGCCGAGGAAGAGGAGCGCCAGCGACGCGAGGCGGAAGAGGCCCAGCGCGGCACACGCGAGCGCGAACAGGCCTATACGGCCCTCAAGGGGCAGCTCGACCCCCTGATTGCATCCCTGCTGAAGACCAAGGGCGTGACTGCGGCTCTTCTGGTGGCGCGAGATGGTTTTCTCGTGCACGAGGGTCACACTGCTGAGGTAGACATACCCACCCTCATGAACTTTGTGGTCGGTGCGCAGGCGGCGCTCTCGACGTACGAGAAGGCTTCCTGGAAGACCTGGGTGCTCGAGCTCGCCAAGGGCATTCTCGTGCTGCACCGTATCACGCCAGACTACTTCCTCGTCATTCATGGTGTCACCGGCGCGAATTTCGGTCTGCTGACCCTGTTCATCGACAAGAACCGGGGTCAGCTGGAAAGTGCCTTCGCGAGCGCTCCAGCCGTCTCGTAGGTGACGTTGCAGGAATCAGCGACCGCAGCGGAAGAGCTCGAGTTCCCGCAGCGGCTCGAACGAATGCTGCGCCTGCTGCTGGGCATCTCGTTCGCACTGGTTCTGCTCCTTCCCGTGGCGGCGTGCTGCGAGTCGCTTCTCGTACCCGGCCTGCCCGCACTCGATGCGGGCACGTCGAGCCCCTGCGCGCGCGCGGCGATGAACACGCTCGCCCTCGTCTGCGGCGTGTTCCTGCTCCTCCTGCCGCCTTCTCGCGTCTCCTCCGCTGGCGGCGAGAGGCCGGTTGCCGCCCTCGCCTTTCAAGGGTTCATCGTCGTCTGGACCCTCTCAGCCCTGACATCAGTGTGCGTTCCTGACTCTCTTCTCAACGCCATCGGATGGATCTCGGCCTTCATCATGTTCTGCGCGGCACGCGCGCTGGCAGATACATCGAAGGCTCTCGAGAACCTGATTCACCTGCTCCTTGGGGTGGCGGCAGTGGTCACCATGACCTCGTATCGCATCTGGCTCACTGCGCCCGAGGGAGACGCGGCCATCACCGGCGCCTTCTATCAAGCCGACGTCAACGCGGGATTCATCCTGCTGTTCATGCCGCTTTCGGTGGCCCTTCTGGTGGGCGCGAAGCGTCGTGACCAGGTGGTCTTCTACGGCACGATTTCCGTGATGCTGCTCGTGAGCCTGGTGCTCACCTACTCACGGGGAGGGCTCATTGCTGGGGCCATCGCGCTTCTTGTCGTTGCGGTGCTGATGACGCGGAAGGCTTCGTTTCGCGCGTGGCTCGTTCCGGTCGGTCTGCTGGGCGTTGCGTTTGCGCTTGCGGGACTGATGTCAAGCGGTGGCAGAAGCCTGGTTCCAGGAAAGACGCTCAACCGTGCGGCCGAGCTCATCGCCGCGGCGACCGAGAAGCAGACGCGCTCTCTGGCCGAGCGCGAGGGGAAGGAAGCAGACACGTCCGTCACGGCCCGGCTGAACTTCTATCGCGGGGGGCTGCGCATGGCGCTGGCTCGACCGTTCCTCGGATGGGGGCCCTCGACGTTCGGACGTGTCTTTCCCCGTTATCAGAGCGACGTTCGATACTATTCGAAGTACGCGCACTGTGCCTATGTGACCGTCATCTCGGAAGCCGGCTTTGCGGGAGGGCTTGCACTGTGCGCCCTCCTCGCTTCTCTTGCGCTGGCGGCGCATCAGCAGCGTCGTCTGACCGTCTCTGCGGGCGACTGGCGCTTTGCCGCCGTGTGCGGCCTCTCGGCAACGCTGGTGGGGGTGGCTGCGCACATCGCGGTCGACGTCGACTGGGAGTTCCAGACCCTGGTCGTGGTGTTTGCCGTCTTGGCCGGGCTGCTCACCAGCCGGGGGGCGGTCGCGCCGGATGCGTCGCGCGAAGAGGCCGTGAGCGCTCCCCTGCGCACAACGCTCTCTGCCATGGGAGTGCGGTGGGGGGCGTGCGTTCTCTTGATGGTGCTCGCGGTCGTGCAGCCGTTCCCGTTTCTCTCGTCGCTCGCGGAAGCCGAGGCAAAGAGCGCGGAGCGCTCGGGAAACCTGTCGGCCGCCCTTGTCGAGCAGCGTCGAGCGGTGCGTCTCATGCCCCTCGGTTCTGGGGCGCAGCGTCAGCTCTCAGAGCTTCTGCAGCTCCAGGCGGAGCGTGACTCGGGTGCCGCTCGCGAGGCGGTCGACGGCGCCATCGCCGCAGCTCGTCGCGCCGTGGCGCTCGATGGCTGCCGCGCGGTGAACGTCGACGCGCTTGCTCGCGCGCTTCTCGGCGCCGGCGACTGGGCGGGGGCAGAGCAGTACGAGCGCGAGGCCATCGTCTGTGACCCGGTCAACTATCCCAAGTTCCATGCCGTGCTGGGGGAGATGCTCATGCAGAAGGGCAGGGATGCGGAAGCACTCGCGCTCCTGCGGTCGATCGCCGATCGATACCCTCCAGAGACCTTCATCACCATGTGGTACTTCAGGAGAGATGCATTGCAGGAGCAGCTCTCGCAGGTCTGGCTGCTCATTGCGACACTGCGTGCCAAAGCGGGAGATGGCGCACAGGCCCGGGCTGATCTCGAGAGGGCGGTGGCCATGAACGGTTCGAACATCGCCGCGCGCTTCCAGCTGACGACGCTTCTTCTCAACCAGCGGGAGATGGGCCTCGCGCTCGAGCAGGCGCTTGCCATCGCTCGTCTCAAGCCCAGACACCCTGTCAGCCGCTGGCTTCTGGCCATCTGCTATCGCGGAGTGGGCCAGCATGCGCGTGCCTCTTCGCTGTTCGCGGCCCTCGAGAGAGAGGCGCCAGCGCTTCTCAAGACCGGGAAGGCCACACAGATTCCGCGGGATTTCTTCACGCCGGGCCCGGAACGTTCCGGTGCCGAGCTCCCGGTCGAGGTGGGCCGATGAGCCTGCTTGTTCACCAATCGCAACGTGGGTGCAGGTTCAGGAGATGTGCGTCTGAGAAGGGAATACGATGGCCAGAGGTGCGACAATCTGTTCCGGAGGTGGCCTCATGAGAGTCTTTCTGCTGTTCTCGCTTCTTCTGTTCAGTGCGGCCGCGGCGGCATTCGGCGCTCCGAGTGATGGGCAGATCGCCCACGACTGCGCCACGATGCGGAGCTTTCCCCCGCAGGTCATGGGCGTGCGGGTGGAGGGTGGAAAACAGGGCCGGGTTGACATCTACGCGGTCGACCTCAAGAGCGGCGAGGCCTGCATCCTGGCCGGAGGGCGCCGCAGCCATCTGCGCCTCACGGCGCCCGAGCTTGCTCGGCTGCGCTCCGCCGTCGAGGGCTCGGGCTTCTTCGGATGGCGCGAGCGCTATGCGCCGGCGAATCGCGGCGCCGATCGCCTCAGCACGACCGTGATCTTCAACGACGGCAAGCAATCGCACCGCGTGACGGTCACGGGTCCCGCTGCTCCTCCCAAGGGCTTCGCTGAGCTGGCGCGGCGGTTCGAGCTTCTTGCCTATGCGCCCTACTGGCACGATCCAGACTATCAGGCCGTGACCGGTCGACTGGAGCGTGTGCAGCTCGAAGGCGGGTTCTGGACGTTGGTATATGCATCCGGGGCGGACGCGAAGGCCGACAAGCACGGGGGGCGTTTTGTGCTGGATGTCGACCGAGCGGCGCTCCAAGGCTTCAAGAGCGGCGATCTCGTGCTCGTGACCGGCGCGGTGACGCCGGACGTCATGGGCATCCAGATGGCGGGGCCGCACTACGCAGCGAAGCGGGTGGAGCGCCTGCGATGAGCCGCTCTGCCTGCGTGCCGAGAGGGGCAGGAAGCACTTCCCAGCGCGTTGCCCGGGGATCGCGATGATGCCCCACGGCGATTCCCTCCCGCGACAGCAGCGCGTCCGGCTCGGCGGCGGAGAGGTTCACGCCTCGAGGCTCTGCCTTGGGCTGGGGAGTTCGGGCTGCGGTTCCACCTCCATGCAGGGGCGGCTCCCGCCAGACGAGGTTGCCGCGTTCCTCGTTGCCGCGTCCGCCCACGGGGTCACCTGGTTCGATACCTCCGATGACTACGGCAGCCAGCCTCACGTGCGTGCGGCCTGCCAGCGTCTCGGGCGAGATCAGGTGCAGATCACGACCAAGAGCCATGCCCGAGACGGGGCCACGTTGCGAGACAGCCTCATCTCGAGCCTGCGCGAGCTGGGAACAGACCATGTCGATGTCTTCCTGCTGCATGAGGTCGACTCGCCAGAAGATCTGGCGGCACGGGAAGACGCCGCCCTGGCGCTGCGCGATCTCCAGGCGGAGGGACTTGCCCGCCTCGTCGGCCTCTCGACGCACAACATCGATGTGCTCGAGCGGGCAGCCGGAGACGCCCGGTTCGACGTCTTGATGACCAACTACAACGTTGCGGGCATCCACATGGATGCAAGTCATGAAGACTATGCGCGGGCGCTGCGACGAGCGTTCGAGGCAGGGCAGGCGACCGTGGTCATGAAGACCCTGGGAGAAGGGGCGCTGGCCGCGCGTCACGCCGAGGCGCTGCGACACAATCTCGCGCTTGATTTTGTTCACGGGGTGGTGGTGGGCGTCAAGTCGCTCGACGAAGCCCTGCGTGCGGTGCAGGTCTGGCAAGAGTTCTGCGCGTCCCCTTGAAATCGTACGCGACGCTCGCGATGTTGAAGAGGCGGAATCCCCGCCGCACCCGTGTCACAGGAGGCCGCACGCCATGGCAATGGATCTGAAGAAGGAACGTGATGTCTTTGCAGACATCAACATCACCCCCCTCACCGACGTGCTGCTCGTGCTCCTGGTGATCTTCATGGTCACCGCGAGCGCCATCACCTCTGCCGGGTTCAACATCAAGCTGCCGAAGTCGGTCTCACAAGACACATCTCCCTCGACCGAGATCACCATCAGCGTGACCAGCAAGTCTGAGTACTTCGTGGGTCGTCAGAAGGTCGAGGCGGGCGGTCTGTTCGAGCACCTGAAGGGCCTGGCCGCGAAGGCGCGCAGCAATCGTGTCGTGATCAACGGCGATGCCTCTGTGCCCTACGGAGCTGTGGTCAAGGCCATGGATGACGCGCGCCGCGCTGGGCTCTTCTCCATCGGGCTGTCGACGCAGAAGGAGGGGGGGCCGTGAAGTCTGGGTCGTACATCCCGGTCGCCTACCAGTATCCCCCGAAGCCTCCGTTTCGGTGGAAGCGAATCCATACGTCGTTTGTCATCGCGCTCATCTTCAACTCCTGTGTTCTCGTGATGCTCGGGTGGTATGCTGGCGCGTTCGCAGAGGAAGCCATCTACGAGGTCAACCTGGCAGATGTCATGAAGACCGACGCCACTGTGAAGACCCCGCAGAAGGTCAAGCGTCTCACCCTCAACCCCGCCGACGTGAGCAAGATCAAGTCGAAGCGGTCGGGGGGCGGGTCACCTGCGGCCGCACCGGGACACCGGCCCGACAACCCCATGGCGAAGGCGCCCCCGAAGCTCAAGATCAATGCGCCGCAGGTCACCCCTGACAGCAACCAGGCGGAGCCGGATCCGGGCATGGTCAGCAACTCGGCTCCCCCTCCTGACGCCACCGACGACGGCAATCCCGAGGGGGCCGCCGGCGGCAAGGGGAACGAAGAAGGTCCCGGCGGCAAGGGCGCGGGAGGCAATGGCACGGGCGGTACCGGAAACGGAACCGGCACCGGCGATGGCGACGGAAGCGGAAACGGCAGCGGAGGCAAGCTTGCGTCGCTTGTGAACCAGGTTCACTGCAAAGGCTGCCATCCGCTGGGAACCTCAGGCCTGAGCGGATGCGAGCCGGATCAGATCGAACGCGTCATCAGCGCCATCCGCTGGCGGCACGGCGGTCAGCCTCACGATCTCACCCTCGAGGTGACCATCAACGCCGAGGGGTACATCGAGGCCTGCCGCGTGACCCAGAGCAGTGGGCGCAGCGACGTCGACGAGTCTGCCATCGACTTCGTCAAGCTGAGCAAGTGGAAGCCGGCTCGCGCGTCAGACGGCACGCCATTTTCGCTGGTCGTCGAGATGCCGCTCGAGGTCTACTTCTGACCTCCCGCGCCTCCTGCCGGCACGGTCTTCTCCTTGATCTCCTTGCCCAGGGTCTCGAGCAGGTTCCAGGCGAGCCAGGGGTCGTCCTTGGTGAGCGAGAGCGGGTGCGGATTCGTGAGGGTTCCGTCTGCGCTGAACGACGCCTCTTGCTCCTTGCCCACCGACACCACCCTGTCCGGGTGCTTCACGAGCGACATCTCTGCGTTTCCCTGCCAGGCGGTCACGGTACAGGTCCCGTTGTCGGCCATGGTGATCTCCACGGCCTTGCCCGTCGGGCGGACCACCGTCACGCCTGTGCGGACGATCCAGCGCGTCGCACCCGCCGAGACCATCCAGAGCCTTCCCTTGGCAAGATCAACCGTGGCGAAGCACGACTTCTCCCCGCCGCTCTGCGTGGTCTCGCTCCCCACGAATGTGAGCTCGGTCTGCGCGGCGACCCGCATCGAGCCAGAGGTTCCGAACTGGAAGACCGTCTTCTGCGACTTGCCTGTGGTCATGGTGGTGCCCGCCGAGATGGGGGCGCCTTCCTCGGCCACGCCCTGACCGAGCAGGGACTTCGTGACCACCGCCTTGTCGGTTCGCTTGAGGGTGAGCTGCTCGGTTGTGCCACCTGTCTGGCCGCGGCCATAGTGCTGGTAGCCCCAGGCGCCGAGCAGCGTCACGACTCCCACGTAGATCCAGAGCCACGGAATCTGACGTTTTGGTCCCAGGCGGAAAGCTTGCGGTTTGATGCGTCCGCCAGCAGGTTTTTGGACTTTTCTTGGACGATAAGTAGCCACGGCGGCAGAGGTTCGACTTGTGCCACCGAGCACCCTCTGCCACCGCAGCGGCGGTAGACCACGGAACGGGAGACGCGATGCACGCCTTCGAGTGGGTGAGAGATGTCATGGTGAAGGGAGGCCCCACGCTCTGGGGGCTCTTCCTGCTGTCGGTGGTCTTGATTGCGCTCATCGTCGAGCGCGTCCAGGCATTCCGCAAGTCGACGGTGGATCAGGACTGGCTTGTTCAGCAGATGGCCATTCTGCTCACCCAGGACAAGGTAAAGGAGGCTCTCGACTTCGTCGACGGCATCGAGGGCTCGCTCCCTCGCGTGTTCGAGGTGGGCCTGAAGCGCTACGAAGAGCCGCGCGAGGTCATCGAGAATGCGATGAAGGTGGCCATTGCGCGCCAGAGCCTCTTGATGGAGAAGAACGTGTCCATCATCGGAACGTTCGCCGTCATCTGCCCGTTCGTCGGTCTCTTCGGAACCGTGGTGGGCATCATGCACGCCTTCGAGAGCATCGCCAACAAAGGCGGGACGGGCCCTGCCGCGGTTGCCGCAGGCGTGGCCGAGGCCTTGATCTGCACCGCCGCGGGTCTGTTCGTGGCCATCTCCGCGGTGGTGTCGTTCAACTACTTTCGCAATCGCATCCGTGTCACGACCGACGAGCTGCTCATCAACATCGAGGTGTTCAGCGACATGATTGCGTACGTCAAGGAAGGCAGGCCCTTTCCCCAAGACCTGCGCGAGCTGCTCAACCTTCCCCACCTGGCCGAGGCGCCAGGGGAGAAGGTGGAGCCCCCCGAGTCCTATCCCACGAGAGGCGGTAGACGATGAACTGTCCGGCGTGCTCCACCGATACCCTGGCGCCCTACGCAGACCCGACGAGCGGTCTCGAGGTCGATTCGTGCCGTGCGTGTGAAGGCTTCTGGTTCGACGCCCGCGAGCTCAGCCGCTTTCTCGAGAGTGCAACCCTGAAGCAGACATTCCACTGGGACGACAAGCAGCGAAAAGGCGAGGCCAGCTTCACCATCAGCACCTCGACCCGTCAGTGTCCGCGTTGCGCCGACAAGATGGTCGAGCGCCTGTTCGGAGGTGTCACCCTCGACCGCTGCCCGGGATGCGGGGGGCTCTGGTTCGATGGCGGAGAGCTGCAGGCCGTGGTGGCTCGCTATCGCAGCGGCGCGCACGGCGATCACGAGATCACCCGAGAGCTTCGAACGGGGCTGGGAACGCCCTCAGAGAGCGCCCCGCCCGAGGCCCAGAAGTCGAACCTTCTCGAGTCGGCGCGTGCCTTTCTCGCGTCGCTCGGGGTGTCGGAGACCGAGTAGGCTCAGCGGCCCTGGTCGAGGCCGTCGATGATCTGATCGCGGATGAGATCGGTGAGCTGGTAGGGCAGGTCGTTGATTCGATCGACCGTCACGCTGGTGGGGTAGACCTGCTTCACGTACTCCATGCCGTCGCCGATGCCCACGCCGATGACGTTGACCCCCGCGCGCGCCGCCAGGCCGATCTGCTCGCGCAGCTCCTGCTCCTTGCCCTGGCCGTCGGTGATCATGACGACGATCTTCTGGTTGTCAGAAGGCTGTGAGCGGAGCATGTCGAGGGCGGTGGCGAGGGCGTCGGAGTCGTTGGTGCCCCCGTGGTTCGCCCGCTGGATCTGGGCCAGCATCTGCTCGCGGAACGCCTCATCGTACTTGTCCTTGAACTCCTTGTGCAGCACGGGCTGGTCGGAGAAGCCCACCACCGAGAAGTGCACCTTCAGCTGCTCGAGCGCCTCGGCGCTCATGATGAGACCCTTCAGCAGGTTGTCCCACTTGTTGGCCTCCATCATCGAACCCGACTCGTCGAGCACGAAGACGAAGTCGTAGTCGCGCTTTGACGGGTCGTTGCGACGCAGCCAGATGTTCTCGTCGTACATGCCCGTGCGCTCGTATCTCGCCGAAGACTGCATGGCGCTGCGCATGTCGAGCTTGCGGCCCGAGCGGAACGGCCCGACGTAGCGCATGTCGCTGTTCTCGTTGAGCACGTTCTTGAGCTGACCGGACATCTCGTCGGTGAGCGGAGCGAGCTCGGCGTAGTACTTCTCGTAGGGGGTCTTCAGGTTCTCGACCTGCTTCTCGGTCTGGGCCTTCTGCTCGAGCAGCTTCTGCAGCGTGGGGAGATCGATCTGGCCGGTGCCGCGGCCGTTGCCCGCGCCCTGCCCTCCCAGGCTCCCCTGGGAGCCCTGGGAGCCGTTGCCGTTGCCCGCGCCGTCTTCGCGATCGCGCTGCTCGCGGCTCTTGACCTTGCGGTCGAGCTCCTGGTCGATCTGGCGCATGATGTCTTCGACGCGCTGCTTCTGCTCAGTGGTGAGCTTGCTGTCGTCGAGGCGTCCGCCGTCGGTGGTGTCGATCTTCTTGGGGTCGGGCACGCCCGCGTCGGTGCCCTGGCCTGCGCCGGAGCCCGTACCCTGGCCCTGCTTACCGTCCTTTGCGTCCTGGCCCTGTGCGGCGCCCTGGCCTTCCTTTGCGTCCTGGCCCTGTCCGGCGCCCTGGCCTTCCTTTGCGTCGTTGGCGTCCTGGCCCTGTCCGGCGCCCTGCCCCTGACCGCTCTGGCCAGACTGCTGCCCCTGGCCGCTCTGGCCGGACTGCTGTCCCTGGCCGCTCTGGCCGGACTGCTGCCCCTGGCCGCTCTGGCCGGACTGCTGCCCCTGACCGCTCTGGCCGGACTGCTGTCCCTGACCGCCCTGGTTTCCGAACAGGCTCTGCCCAAGGTCTTTCTGGTCCATCTCGAGCAACTGCTTGTAGACGGGCCACAGCTTGTTCACAACAATATCTTCGGAGCGCTTCGCCTGCTCGATGATCTCCTTCGGGGAGAGATCCTTGTCGAACACGTCGCGCTGCAGCTGCATGGCCTCGCGGAAGTCGGCCTGGCATGTCGCGAGCGCGCGCATGGCGTTCTTGTCGCGCATCCAGTCGGGAGACTCGCCCTTGCCCTCGGTGTACCAGTCGTAGATCATGCCGAGCGCGAACTGCATGTGGCGCGGCACCGGGCTCTTCAGCTTGAGAACCGCCTTCTGGGCCTCTTTCTCGGCGTTGGCGCGGGCGGTAGCCTCGTCTTGCCCCTGCGTCTTGTACAGGCCCTCGAGGTTCTTCGAGATGGTCTTCACCATGTCGGCCTGGATGGACTCCTCGGTCTTCTTGAGGAGATCCTCGTCATAGACGGTCTTGAAGAACTGCCGTGCGCCCGCGAACTTCGAGGTCTGGAGGTTGCACACGCGCGGGCCCTCGACGGCGTTGTTGAGGAAGTTGAGGGCGGGGTTGTCCTTGAACTCGGCGGCCGACGGCTGGCGAGAGTAGATGCGCCGCCCGGTCTCCTGCAGAATCACGCCTACGGCGTAGTCCTCTTCCTTGCCCTGGAGGTCTTCGGCCTTGTACACGATGGTGTTGCTGCCGAAGTCGTAGGCCCAGGCGTCACCCGCCTCGAGGCCCATGCGGTAGTCACCCGAGATGCCGCGGCCCACGCTCTCGATGACGTGAAGCCGCTCGCGGAGACGATCGGCTTGCGCCTGCTTCTCTGACTCGCTGATGGGGGCACCCGTCGTGGGATTCACCGAGATGGTGGTGGGGCTGCTGCTGCCGCTGTTCGCAGAGGGCGCGCCCGGGAGACCCACTGGCGTGCTGCCATTGGGGTTGGCGTTGCTTGTGGCGGATGTCGTGGAAGAGGCCGGTGACGGCTGGCTCGAGGTAACACTCGAAGAAGCGGGAGCGGAGGTCGCCGTTCCCCCGCTGATGGTCACCTGGTCCTTGGGTGGAGCGGGTGCTGCCGTGCTCGGAGCTGGCGTGACGGGGGTCTGCTTCGGCTGCTGCTGCGGCTGCGGGGTACGATTGAAGATCTTGTCGATCCAGCCCATTGTCTTTCTCCTGACCTGCTTCGCGTCGTGGTAGCGCCATCTTAGCGCCCTGGCCTGAAAAAAAGGTGGACCCGCGGCGCCGCATATCGGCAGTTGGTCACTTCTTCGTGAAAGCCGCCCACCAGAGGGGAGGCCGGGCTTCTAGAACCCGCAGGTCGCCCCTCTTGTCGAGGGTTGCGCAGGTCGCCTCTCTTGTCGAGGGGCGACCTGCGCGACTCACTTGCCGGCTTCTTTGAGCGGTTCGGGGAGGAAACCGCGAGACAGCTCCATGATCTTCTCGCGATCCTTCGGGTCGCCGAAGCGCGCGGCATAGACGTGGGCCACGCCGTTGTAGAAGGCGTTGCCGTTGCCTTCCTCGGCGGCGAACTCCTTGACGAACTTCGACAGGCGCTTGAGGTTTCGGATGGTGAACACCTTGCCTTCACGCACGCTGGCGCCGATCTCGCGGCTGTCGACCTTCTGCGTCAGCGCCATGTGGAAGTCGACCATCTTTTCGGCCACCTTGTCGCCGTCCGGCCCGAGCTTCTGCATCCAGGCCTTGCAGATGGTGGCGAACTCGTCTCGGTTGGTCACGCCAGGCACCCAGTTCTCGGTGAAGCGGTTGCGCATGGCGAGCGAGAGCTCCTTGCGCCCCGCATACTGGTTCGTGGCAGGGTTCATCGTGGCGAAGATGCGGAAGCTCGGGTGGGCGGTGACCACCTCGTTCCCCTTCTCGGTGAGGGTGATGCTGCGATCCTTGTCGAGGAGCGAGTTGATGCGCTCGAGAATGGCGGGCTGGGCGAGGTTGATCTCGTCGAACACAACCCAGTCGCCCTTCTTCATCGCGTCGATGAGAATGCCGTCTTTCCAGACGAACTCGCCAGGCTTGCCGCCGGGCTTGGGCACGTAGCCCCCGATGAACTCCGACACGTCGGTCTGGTGCTCGAGGTTGAAGCGGCGGAAGTTGTTGTTCGTGAGGTGGGCCATGTAGCGCACCATCGAGGTCTTGCCCGCGGCCGTGGGGCCCACCAGCATCTGGGGCTCGTCCATCATCGTGCAGCGCGCGATCTTGCCGAGGGCCTTCATGGTCGACGGCACGTTGATCAGCACCGCATCCTTCTCGGGAACGAACGGGCCGCCTTCGGCATTGATCTTCACCGTGGAGGCACCGAACTTGAGCGTCTCGGCGTCGACCTTCTCGATGCGCGAAGGCACCTCTTCGACGGCATTGGTGCTGAAGTTGAGGCGCAGCACGTCGTTGACGGCCTTCTTGTCGGCGTCTTGAATGAGGCGGTCGACGTAGATGTCGTGCCCCTCGTTGGCGATGATCTGGGTGATGTCGCCCGTGCCCGCCAGCTTCGTGACGCGATTGACCCACTTCTCGAGGTCGCGGATGGTGTAGGGGTAGGGGCCATCACGCTTGCCGATCTGGCGATGGTCGGCCATGTCGGCCACGGCGTTGTGGAACATCACCATCTGCATCAGGGTCTTCTTGTCGACCTTACCCCCGCTCTTGGCCTCGAGGATCTGCACCAGCTCTTCCGGCGGATACGGATCTTGATAGACGAGGTTGAAGCGGTTGAGCATGGCCTCTGAGAGCTCTTTGCGACCGCTGTACGAAGACGGGTTCATGGTGGCGAAGATGCGGGTGTTGGGATCAGCCTTCACCACCTCGTTGCTCTTCTCGGTGAGGGTGATGAAGCGGTCGTCGTCGAGCAGCGAGTTCAGGCGCTCGAGAATGGCGGGGTCGGCCAGGTTGACCTCGTCGAGCAGCAGCCACTGTCCCTTGCGAAGGGCTTCGGTGATGATGCCGTCCTGCCACTCGAAGTGACCGTCCTTGCTGGGCTTGTAGCCGCCGATGAGCTCGGTGTTGTCGGTCATGTCAGAGAGGTTGATGCGGCGCAGCTCGTTGTTGGTGAGGGCGGCGAGGTACTTCACCAGCGACGTCTTGCCCACGCCCGTGGAGCCCACCATCAGCACGTTCTCGTTCATGCGGATGCTGCGTCCGAGGCGGCCCAGGTTCTCGACCGTGGTGGGCGTCTCGATGAGCTTCGACTTGTTGATGTCCGGCACGAAGCTCTGCGGTGTCTGGTCGGGCGAGGTGGGCGCGGGAGGCGCTTCGATGACCAGCGGCTTCGCTTCTTCGATCTGAGGAATGCTCGTGGGCGCACTGGGCGAAGCGGCGGGTGCGGTGGCGGGGGGAGCCGCGCTCGCGTTCACCGCGGTGCCTGCCGAGGGCGCGGCAGCCGAAGATGACGAGGTTGCGACTGCGCTCTGGGCAGTGCCCTGCGCCCCCTGGAAGGTCACGCTGTCCTGCGGGTTCAGGGTGGG
>RGZZ01000058.1 GCA_010028905.1 Pseudomonadota bacterium
AGCGCAGCCAGCCACCGTGGGGCTCGCCATCGACGTGCCGGAATACACGGTATACCCGGACGACTTCTTCGCCGCCACGATGTCGACGCCCGGCGCGCACCCCTTGAAGCGCCCGTTCTCGACCCCGCCCCCCGCCGCGATGCTCGCCACATGCGTGCCGTGACCGATATCGTCGTGCGGCGCGTCGCTGCCGGGCTCGATGTTCTCGAAGCCGATGATGCGATCGCGCAGGTCCTTGTGCGGGGCGATCCCGGTGTCGATGAGCGCGATGCCGACGCCGCGGCCGGTGAACCCCTCGCTCCACATCTTCTCGACGCCGAGTGTGCCGCGCGCACTGTACATCCCGGCGGGAGGTGGGGTCTGCGGCCCCGGGCTCTCAGGCACGTGGATGCGGGCATCGGCGTGCACCGCCACCCCCTCGCCGAGGGCCGACATGTGACGCAGACGCGCCGCCGTCTGGGTTCCCGCCTCAATGGCGAACGCGTCGACGAGCGGTAGATCGCGAACCAACCGAGCCTGGGGATCAGCCTCGAGCAGCGCAGCCTTGAGCGCTTCGCGCCGCTCGGCGTCGGGCACCGTGACGATGATGCGCTCCTGCCCGTGGGCAGGGGGCATCTGCGGGAGGCCTGCGCCCCCCCCCGACCGGGGGGCGGCGGTCGCAACCGGCACGTTGGGGGACGAGACGCGCGGCATGGGGCCTGTCTGCATTCGACGGTGTCCTCTCACTCGTGTGCTCCGCGCGGGCGATGACCACGCGATGCTCGCTCTGAGCGTAGACGAACCTCCCGTGACAGGCGAGTACCGGACCCGTACCAGATGCCCCCCCGAGCATCGGCCATCGCACCGTGCAGAAGCGAGATGGGGGAGGAGGGCGGACGTCGCCCGGATAAGAGCCGGAGATCGTGAAGCCGATGCTGCCCAGGCCGCCAGAGACCTTTCTCGGACGCGACGACGAGCTCGAGCGCCTGCTGGCATTCCATCCCCGCCGCCACCTCATCTTCGTGAAGGGCCTGGCCGGCATCGGCAAGACGGCGCTTGCGCTTCGATTCGCGCAGCAGGTGCGAGGAGCCGCCCCCGGCCGCCCCGTCTTCTTCGTGCGCTGCCTCGAGGGAGGCTCGTTCGAAGACGTGGCCGCCGCCGTCGAGACGGCCGACGACGCAGGCGAAACAGGCGCGGGGGCGTCGGCGGTCGACCCGAAGGCACGCATGCTGAGCCTTGTGGGCCGGTTGAACGACCGCGACGCCCTGCTCATCGTCGACGACGTGCACCTGCTGCCGGACGCTGAGCTGGCTGACTTCGTGCGCCTGGTTCAAGACTATCTCGAGGCACACGTGCTCATGACATCGCGTCGCGAGCTGCCACTGCCCTCCGTCGAAACCGTGGATGTGTGCCAGCTGAAGCTAGACGCACTCGACCCGCGCGCGTCGACCCAGCTCGTGGGCGACCTGCTCGCGCTGCACGGTGGCTCACCGCTGCTCGATGAGACAACCGTGTCACAGCTCGTCTCCGAGGTGGGCGGGCACCCGTTCATGCTTCGCATGCTGGCCAGCGTTGTGGTAACACGCTCTCTCGACGCCAAGGGGCTGGCCAGAGAAACGACAGCCGAGCTGCGCCCCTGGCTGCTCGGCACCGTGCTTGGCGAGCTCGACAGCTGCGAACGCGCGGTGCTCGAGGCGGTGGCCACGGCCCGCGCCGCGATCCGGGTGGATGTGGTGAGCGCGGTGGTCGGCGACCCCCTGACCGGTGCCGCGCTCGCGTCACTGGAGCAGCGCTTCCTGGTGGAGCGCGAGTCACGCGCGCACGTGCGGCTGCACCCGATTCTCGCCGAGCACGTGCGAGGCGAGATGACAGACGCCCAGCGCCGTGACCTTCACGGTCGCCTCTCCCTGCGGCTGCGTGACGCTGGCGAAGCGACGCTGGCCTTTCACCATGCCGTGGAAGCGAGAATGCCCGAAGCTGCCGCAGAGCTGCTGGCAGACACGGCGGGCACTCGCTGCTCTCGTGGCCAGTATCTCTCGCTGCTCGACGATGTGGAACGCCTCGAGGGTCTTGGCGCAGCCGTTCCCCCTCGAGTCGACATCATGCGGGCAAACGCACTGTCGATCACCGGACGCGCCGGCGAGGGACTGGCCCTGCTGCGTCGCATCTGCGAGAGCTCGAGCGACCCCCAGCTGCTCACCGACGCCCTGACCTCGACAGGGGGCGCGCACATCAACACGGGTCACTACATCACCGCACTGCACTGCTATCGCGAAGCCCTGGCCCTCTGCGACAACGACCCCCCCACAGCGAACCTCTTCAAGTGCCTGCACTACCTCGGACTCATTCATGGGTACAGGGGCGAGATGTCAGAGGCCTTCGCATTTCTCGATCGCAGCCTGCAGCTCTCCGCGCGTCCGGGACATGAGGCGGCCCGCCCCCACGGCATGCGCCTCAAGGCCACGCTCCTCGCCCTCGTCGAGCGCCACGACGAGGCCCTCGCCCTGGCCCGCGAGACCGTGGCCCTGGCCGACGCCGCAGGCGCCGTGCGCGTGGCGTCGTACGCACGCTACGCCCTCGCCCTCGCCCACCTCGGCCGTGGCGAGACCGGCGCGGCACGCGAGGCACTTGAGGCCATGCGCCGCGATGGCGAGACCCGAGGTGACGTGCACGTGCAGGCCCACGCCTATCTCGAGCTGGGTCAGGCGGCCCTCGAGGAAGGCGTTGCAGACGACGCCCAGCAGGCTCTCTTTGTCGCGCTCGGCTGGTTCCGCGCCCAGGGAGACGGGCTTGGCGCCGCCACCACAGAAGTGCGTCTCGGCACCGTCAAGCTCGCCCTCGGACGAATCGACGACGCGCATGAGCACTTCGAAACAGCCGCACTGGCGGCAAGCGAGCGTGGCAACCCCCGCCTCGAAGCCGAGGCCCTCCTCGGATTGGCCGAGACCGCCCTCGAGCGCAGCGCCCTCGACCGGGCCAGAGACCATGCGACGCGCGCCCTTGCGCTGCTCGCGCATCTCGAGCTGCCGTCGCTCTCCGAAGAAGCCCGTCGGCTGCTCGACGAAGCCGAAGCGAAGCCCGTGGAGCAGAGACCGTCATCGGCGCGGCTCTCGGTGCGTGGCGAGCGCGCGAGGCGCGACGCACGGCGCGAGACACGCCGCCACCGCGCGGGTCAGCGACGCCTGCGCGCCATCACGGATCAAGGGGCCCACGATCTCACGGAGAGCGAAGCCGCAACCCTTCGCGCGCAGGCTGAAGCCTTTTCGTTCTATCTCGATGAGCCCGAGCGGATGCTGCGCATCCGAGGCAAGGGCGACCTTCCCGTGTTCCGCAAGCGGGTCGTCTCACGACTTCTGCTCGCACTGGTGAACGCGGGCCGCTTCGGCCTCACCGTGGAAGAGCTCTCTCCCCTCGTCTGGGGCTATCCCTCTGAGGGGGAATCGACAGCGCTCGAAGTGCGCAAGTCGGTGTCGAGACTCCGCGACCTGGTCGAAGAAGATCGGGCCAACCCGCGCGTCGTGCGCCACATCGAGGGCGTCGCTGGGGGCCCTGGGCGCTACGCCGTTCACCTGCCTGAAGGGGCCTGCGTCATTCTGCATCGAGACGCGACCTCGACGAGCAGCAGCCACTGACGCTAGAAGAACAGAAAAGCGGCAAGGCTCCGGCTTCAGGGCCGGAACCTCGCCGCTCCGCGAGGTCGCGTCAGGGGCTCAGGCGATCAGTGCTTGTCGCCGCCCTCGGCCTTGTCACCACCGTCGGCCTTGTCACCACCGTCGGCCTTGTCGCCGCCCTCGGCCTTGTCACCGCCGTCGGCCTTGTCACCACCGTCGGCCTTGTCACCGCCGTCGGCCTTCTTGCCACCCTCGGCCTTGTCGCCGCCGTCGGCCTTCTTGCCGCCCTTGTCAGACGCCCCGCCCTCACCAGGCTTGACCTCGAACTCGTGCGGCTTCAGCGCCTTGCCGTCGACACTCAACAGAACCGCGTACTTGCCCACCGGCCAGCCCGCTGTGGGCGCCGAGAACTTGACGGTCGCCAGGCTGACGCCCTTGGCGTCGGGCTCATCGCCCATCTCGAAATCGGTGCTGGTGGCCTCGACGTTCTTGAGCGTCTGGCCGTCCTGGGTCTTCACCTCGATGGCCTGGAGCGTCGCGTGGAACTTTGCGCCCTTCTTGACGCCACTCACCTCGGTGATGAAGCACAGCGCCGCGTCGGTCGACTTGAAGTCGGCAGTCGGCTGCGAGATCTCTTTCTTCTTGTCATCGACGGCCGTGCCGGAAGTGACCTTCACAACGGTCACATCGGACGCCTGACCGCTGGCGGCTGCGCCCGAGGGGGCCGCGCTGGTCGACGGCGCTGCGCTGGCGGCAGCGCTCGGCGGCGCAGAAGGCGTTCCCGTCGTCTGGGTTCCCCTGTTCTGCTGGCACGACGTGGCCGCCAGCATGAAGGTCATCAGCCCCGCAAGAAGGGTACGGTTGTTCACAGTTATCGGTTTCCTCAGCTTCAAGATGCCGCCCGACGTAGATTCTCTTCGAGGAGAACGAGGTGCAGCCGTGAGGCTGCACGCCTCCGCGAACCTGCCGAAGCAGTGTCGGTCTCAGCGGTAGCCGTCGGTTCGAGGTGAGTGCCACTTTTCCTTCCCCACCACCGCACGGTAGACTTCCCCTGGGCCGCCCGAGGTCGACCTTCGTCAACCTGTTGGTCGCGCAGCCTTCGCGGAGAGCGAGGAGGCGCGCGAGCCCAGCGCGGCGCCCAGCATCGCCTCCCCATCCGGGGCCGTGAACCCTCGGGTGAGCAGGGATTCGATGGTGGCGAGATCGGCCAGCACGATGAGGCCGTCTCCCGTGTTCACCACGTCAGAAGACTGTGGGTGTACCCGAACCTGCCCCTCGGTGCGATGCACCACGACGGTCACCCCCTCCGCGCGTTCGAGGTCCTCGATAGCGCGACCCACGTGAGGGCATTCCTGGCGCACGCGCAGATCGCTCACGCTCAGCAGGGTGTCGGCCACATGGAACGAGTGAAGAACGCTCCTCGACATGGCGCTCAGCGCGACCGCTGGCGCGCTCAGGCTCGAGGTCGAGAAGACCATGTCGATGCGCAGCGCACGCTGCATCTTGCGTCCGAGGTCGGTGTCGAACAAGCGGATGACGGTGCGAATGGTCGGGTTGAGCTCGCGCGCCGAGAGCACGATGTCGAGATTGCAGAGGTCATCATCGGTGGCCACCACGATGCTGCGCGCGCGGGCAACACTGGCCGCCTCGAGCAATCCCACGTCGCGGGCGTCCCCCAGGATGACCGGTATCCCGGCGCGCTTCGCCCGCTCGACGAAGCTGCTCTCTCGAGCAATGATCACGACATCCTGTCCAAGGTCATAGAGATGCTCGATGACACGCACGCCGACGTGCCCGAGCCCGCACACCACGATGTGATCCTTGTAGGTCGAAGCCACGATTCGCTGCCATTCCTCTCCGCGAAGACTCTTGTTCACAACCAGGTGCCCGAAGCGCGCCACGCCCTCGACCACGACGATGAGACCCAGCAGGGGCAGCGCATAGAACAGCACCTGCAGATCGAGCTGACCTTCCGGGAACTTCAGCTGGGGCTGAAAGAAGATCATGTTGAACGTGACATAGGTGGCGCGGGCGAACGAGATCACCTCGCCACCATCGTGGTAGTGCGCCGAGATCAGCCATCCCCCCACGAGCAGCAGCATGATGAAAGCCGCGATGGAGACCCAGAACTCACGCGCCAGCACCTGCAGATCGCGCCAGGTCGCTACGATGTGACGCCAGACACGCTTTCGCACCGTGCCGTTCAATCGGTTCAAAGGCCACGCCCTGTAGGGCGTCCCCGACTCCTGCGCCATCGGCTACCCCCTCCTCATCTCGCTGCTCTCCGGCTCATCCGCGTTCCGCCCCCGCCTCCATCTGCTGCAAGATGAGGTCAACGAAGCCCGCGCCGATGGAACCGTCGGAGGGGCCGAAAGCGCGAGCAAGCCCCGCGCGCTCCGCCTCTTTCAACCCGCCCCCCTCGGAGAACGGCCGAAACAGCTCCTCAATGATCTTCCCGTGGTAGTACCCGGTCTCGGGCAGGGTGAGGGCAATGGGCACGCCGCCCATGGCAGCGAACTCGGCCAGCATGCTGGTGGGCGAGCTCACCACGGCGAGGGCGTGCTGCAAGACCTCGAGGTTGTGGTACGGGAGCGATGTCGGATCGATGACGTGCAGCTTCGGGCTGCCGATCTTCCCCACGACGGTGCGAACCTCCGTGAGATTGTCCCCCCCCCAGGGCTTGAACACGATGTGCACGTCGGGTCGATGCTTGAGAACGTCCAGCATGCGTCGTAGCAGCGCCTCGCAGGCCACGGTGCTGAGGATGGTGGCGTGATTGGTGCTGCAGAGCACATCGGCGAAGACCACGACGTGCCGCACCTCTTGTGGAAGCCCCAGCCGCTGAAGCCAGCCATTGACGCTCGGCCTGCGCGCGCGCGTGGAGAAGAGGTCGTGACGCGGGCGACCCGCAACCGCCAGGGGCACGTCGAATGCGCCGGACGCCTCGAGCGCGCACTGGCCGGCCTCCCCCCACACCGTGTAGATGTCCGCACGTGGACACCCGCTGGCCGCATCACGAATTCCATAGAGAAGATGCTCGAGGCTGTCGCACCCTATGACGGGCGCCACGGTGACAGCCCCCCCTCGTCGCGCAGCCTCGACAAGCTGGCGCTGCGATGTTCCGAAGTGGGTGAACACCACGGCACGGGGGCGATGCGCCCTGCAGAACGCCTCGAGGGCCTCCGCGTCAATCACCTTGTTGACGAGATAGGGCAGCACCGATTCAACCTGCTTCTCGAGATGGGCATCGATGCTGACGCCGCGGTGAAGCGGGAAGCGAACAGGTCTGTGCGGCTCTCCGCGCCAGGCGCGCCAGGCGCTTCGAATGCGCTCGACCACAGAGGGGGCCGCGCTCTTCGACCGCCAGCCGCGCAGCTCGACGAGTCGGGCGCGCTCGCACAGCGCCGTTGGAACCTGTGGATTGATGCTGTTGAGCGTGAGCTGTACGGTGGCCTGACCCCGTTGCTCGAGGGCTTCCACAATGCCATCGGAGAGCTGATCATACAGAACCTGCTGGCCGTCGTCATCGAACCAGCGCAGCTCGTCACCGAAGCGGATGACGGCAATGGCCCCCTGCGGAGGCGACGGCGGGCGATGCCCCCCTGCACTCGCCCCACTCTCGATACTGGCCACAGAGAGAAGCGGAGCCAGTGCCCAGCGGTCCTCGCGCAGCGACCGACCAGCGCTGCCCTCCTGTCTCGCAGACATCGTCCCGAACAGTCTCTGGAGGAATCCCGCAGGCCGCGGCGTCTCACGCGTGCGACGTCCCCACACCACGGACGACCACGCGGATTCACAGTCTCCCTGCGCCTCGAAGTGTCCCCAGCACACATTTGCGTGCGTACCTGGCAGCACCTTGCCTTGCAAGCGGAGCACGTCGTCGACGTAGACGAACGAGCGCCCCTGCGCGAGCCAGAGGGTGTATCGCGCCTCACGGCGGGTATCCAGGCGAACGCGCTCCCCGGTGGCGAGGCGAAGCTCCTGTGCGCCGAGGTACACGATCTGGCTGGCCGCCGCCCCCCCCAGCTCGAAGGCAACCGATTCGTCACTCCCACTGAACCATCGCAACACGACCTCGACGAAGTTGACAGACGCCTCGACGTCACGCGCGTACCATTGCGCGCAGTCGCTCGTTTGCAGGCGCAGGGCGTGCTCCGTGCACACAGACGAGGCACGCGCCCCTGTCTTGCACTGAAAGACCGCGTGGGCATCAAGCCTGGCGTTCCACGCGCCGAGAACCTCATCTGCGCTCGCCTGGTTGAGGTGGCCTGCAAGGAGCGACATCGCCGTCGGCGAGGACACCTCATCGACTACGACGCCATCTGAACCACGCAGCACAGCGAGCGCCGTCTCCCGCATCCAGATCAGGGCCGTGTCGTGCCCACAGACCGATACGCGGGCAGGTCGATAGCGCGTGAGCACGAGATGCACCGACTCGATGGCGCGGATCCACAGCCAGACCGTGTCGTGCAGCAAGAGGTCGATCGCCCACCACAGCGGCATTCCCAGGCCGCACTCGAGCGCGCTGAGCGTTCTCCCGTCTGCGCCAACGAGCCGCGACGCCGCCTCGTGCCACCGAATGGCGGAAGCATAGGCATCATCTTTCAACGCGGGGGGAACGACGTCGCTGATGCACACCACGGGAACCCCGTCGATTACGGTGGGCCAGTCTCCGCGGTGATTGAAGCGGATGAACAGCGACGGACGCTCCCGCCACTGCGCCACCTGGATTTCAAGCGGAGAGGTTCCGAAGCACAGACCGATGTGCGCGTGTGCCGTCTCGGCCATATCCCGTCAAGACACCTCTCCGAAGACATCGGCAAAGGCAGGCTTCGACCGCTCGAACCAGGCGTCGCGCTGCTCTGGCGAGAGCGCCAGAACCGCTTCGAGCGTCTCGACCACATCGCCGCGCGAAGGATGGCAGATCTCGCGGAACCGCCGCGTGTATGCCGCCGAGAAGTAGGCGCGGGAGGCTGGCGTGTCCATCAAGATCGGCACCACGCCGAAGTACCAGGCCTCTCCGATGAACGAGCTCACCGTCGAGATCTGGACATCGCAGGCGCGCAGAAGCTCGACGTTGTGGAACGGCTCGTTGAAGGCGCTGTGGAACAGCGTGTAGTTCTTCTTGAAGTACGGTGTGGCGAGATCGAGAATCGAGCGGGGATCCTGACCGGGCCAGGGCTTGAACAGCACGAAGCAGGCATCGCGGTTGGCCAGATCGGCCAGCGCCTCGAGGAACCGCACGTACTCGAGCGGATCGACCAGCGGAAAGCCGAGAATGCTCTGCACCACCGAGACCATGACCACGGGGAGATCGAGGGGCAGGACCAGGCGCTGGCGCAGCGCGCCCCGATCGAGGTCGCGGAACGCCGCGTAGGGCCGTAGCTTGAACATGCAGCTCGACTCGGTCTCACACGTATATCCGAGGCTGCGGATCTGCCTCTCGTGAAAGCGCCCCCAGGTGAGGATGCGATGCGGCTGTCTCACCGCTCCCGCCAGCTCATTCAGGTTGTACGAGAAGGTATAGGGCCCTAGCACGCGCTGAACGCCCACAACGGTGTGCTGCGGGTAGTGCTCGAGCAGGTACTGAGAGAGCGCGAACAGCGTGGAGTCGAAGTTGTCGAGATGGATCTCGACCGGCTCACGGAACTGCGAGACGATCGCGTCAGCGCACGTCACCAGATCGAGGTCATGACCGGTGAGCAGCTCGAACAGCGCTCGATTCTTCTCGAGCGCCGTCGCAAAGCCCGACTCGAGCCCGCCGGACCCGTAGCCGCCCTCCCAGATCAGGCCTTCGATGAGCGGCCCGACGTGCGGCCGCGGGCCCGGGTCGCGGAAGCAGTCGAGCAGCAGCACCCGCGGGTGCTCGAGACGCGTGTTGTCAACGATGTCAAGCGACCCGTAGAGCACGACGAGGGTGTCGCGCGGGATCTCCATCGACTGGAAGTCGACGAGGCCCTCGAGATACTTGTGATACAGATAGGGCTTCCCCTCGATATGCGAGCGCTTCATCTCCCCCGCGTCAACGAAGACGACACGACTGATGCGGGCCGTGGGGACGCGGCGGCCCTTGCGCTTCTTCAAGGCGCGCAGCTGCAGGCGGCGCACGACCTTCTTGACGGGTGCGAACACCCCCGCCAGCGCGCTCAGCAAGCCGAGGCCCAATGACAGCCTCGGCAGCTCAGAGGGAAGGCGCAGCCAGCGCCGCCGTGCCGATGCGCGAACCAGCCCGCTGACGTCGAGGCTGACACGCGGCCGGGTGCGCGTGCGGCGCTTGCGCTTGAGCGCCTGCACGAAACACCCCTCGATGAATGTCAGCTGCAAGCGCCGGAACGTGGTGAGCAGGTTGTGCGCATGCCGCCCCGCGGGAAGGCGCAGGTCGTACTTCTCGAGCATGCGGCCGTGGATGCGATTGACTGCGTCTGAGACGCGTCGGCGAAGGCCCGCACGGCGGACGTGCGTCTTGGCCGTCTTCTCGATCTGGCTCAGCACCTTTCAAACCCTTCTCGCTTCTCCCCCGTGGGGGCCTGTACGAGGCTCGCTCCGGCAGGCGGCCACAGGATTCGGCCGCAACCCGGGAAAACCTCTCGAACCGCCTCGGCACGTCGCTCGAACACGCCGCTCGTGACACGTCGCAGCCCTGGCCTGAGCGGGTTCAGGCGTCTGACCGCTGCTCGGTGAGACGCAGATCGTTGAGATAGTGCGCGACCGCCGTGTGCGGGTCGCCGTAGTAGGCCTGACGCCCCTTCATCAGGTAGAGGGCCTTGGTGCAGTGGTGACGCACGAAATCGACCCCGTGGGTGACGATGATGACGGCGCGCGCGCGCTTGATGAGATCGTCCATGCGGCGCGCCGCCTTGTCGCGGAAGCGCGCGTCTCCCGCCCCGAGAGGTTCATCGAGCATGAGGATGTCCGGCGTGATGCTGGTCGCGAGGGCGAAGATGAGACGCGCCTTCATTCCGTCTGAGTAGTACTTGAAGGGTCGATCGATGTACTCGTGAAGCTCGGAGAAGTCGATGATCTCCTGCACCGACGCCTCGATCTGACGAGGATCGAGCTGAAGATACGAACCGGCCATGTAGATGTTCTCACGACCCGTGGCCTCATCGCGGAACCCGACGCCGGCCCGCAGCAGCACGTGCTTGCCGTAGACCGCGATCTCGCCTGTCTTGATGGGAATGAGTCCGGCGATGCAGCGGAGCAGCGTTGACTTCCCCGCGCCGTTCTCGCCGATGATGCCGAGGATGTCGCCCTGATGGACATCGAACGCGATATGGCGCAGCACGTCGAAGGTCTCGACACGCACCCGCCGCAGGATGCGCCCGAG
This sequence comes from Pseudomonadota bacterium, assembly GCA_010028905.1. Lineage (NCBI taxonomy): Bacteria > Pseudomonadati > Pseudomonadota > Pseudomonadota bacterium. The sequence goes on from RGZZ01000058.1 coordinate 10,918, forward strand.
GGCGAGCACTCTGTGAGGCGCCGTCGAGAACTGCACCGAGAGATCGGCCACCCGAACGACGGGCGTCGGAACCTTGTCGCGATTCTGGTCGAGCCAGCGCTGCGAGAGCGCAGGGTCGCACCTTCGCAGCAACCCCTCGAGCACCTGGGAATTGAAGGGGCGCGCCCCGAGGGCCTTGTCGAGAAGCGGCCCGAAGCGGTCTTCGAGACCCGGGATGTCCGGGCTCTCCACCGACGCCAGGATCTCGTGCAATGCCTCTGTGTCCAACGCCTCGACACAGGCGCGCGCGTGGTGCAGAAAGAGATCGATGCGCGCATCAGCAGGCGAGAGAGACACCCCGGGAACCTTCCAGACCTCGAGGGCATAGACCTGGGCCGAGAGGTCAGCCTCGTTGCGCCCCACAAGCTCGAGGGCCAGACGTGGCAGGTGAGGACGCCGCTCGGAGAGCGTCTGACGCACCTCGAGCCGGCCATTCACGTGGAGCTCGGTGGTCTGTGGCGCAAACACGAACGTGCAGAGCGTGGTGGTCTTCGACGTGTAGAGGCGCGTGCGGCCGAGCTCGCACAGCGTGACGCTGGCATTCGAGAAGCGCACCGCCTCCTCGTGCGCGCCCTCGCCATCAGACGCGCGCAGCAGCAGGTACATGCTGTCTCCCACGTTCGAGGTGAAGTTGATGAGCATGTGCACCACGAGGGTGCCCTCGGGCAGCGATTGCTCGAGCGCAAGACGGGATCGCTGCTCGCCCAGGGTCTCCAGATACAGGTAGTTGGAGAAGACGAGCGATCTTCCCGTGCCCCCCGCGATCAGCTCACGCCGCAGATCGGCCTCGGCGTCGCCAGGCCGGACCGTCGAGTAGACGCGCTCTGCGCCGTAGGCGTCGGCCAGCCTGTCGAACGCGGCACGCAGACGCACCTGCGCCTCCTTGTCGGACTCGGCGTAGTCTCCGATGGCGCGATACAAGGAGGCATAGGTGTCGACCGCGATGCCGAGGCGCTCGAGCATGGCCGCCGCCTCGTGAAAGCGCCCGTGAGCGGACAGATCCACGGCAGCGCTGACCGAGTCGGGCACGGCGCTCGCGTGAGGCGTGCCGGTCGTCGTGTCTACGGGCTCAGTGCCTTCGCCGATGTGTGTCGTCACGTTGATGGCGGGAAGTCATCCCGCAGGCTCCTGTGCAGATTGCGTATCATAGAAATGCGTAGTAGTAGTAGCGCGCGCGCCGGAACAGCGCCAGGCCGACGAGGTTGAGCACCAGGGCCACGCCGATCACGACGAGCAGCGGCGTGAGCGCGGGACAGCGATATTCGATGAAGATCTGCTGGTAGGGCGGCAGGATCCAGTAGAGGGGGTTGAGCTTGAGCACCCAGGCGTACGCCCCCATTCGCTGCTGCGCCACGGCCGTGGGAAAGAGCGCGGGCGAGAGGTACCACAGAAGGGGGAGCACCTGCCCGAGAATGGCGTTGAGGTCCTTGACGAACGTGCCGAGAACAGCGAGCACCATGATGAACGGGACCATCACCAGCACCTGCGCCAGCAGCACCAGGGGAAAGGCAAAGATGGCCGCACCGAACCAGATGTGCCGGAAGATCACCAGGAACGCCATCGTGACGACGAGGTTCATGAGCATGACCACGAAGTCCTTGCACAGCGTCACCGCAAGCAGCAGGTTCACCGAGAGGTCGGTGTCGCGCAGCAGGCTCGCATACCCGGTGATGAGAACGCACGCGTTGCCGACAGCGCGATAGAACCAGACCCAGAACACGATCTCCACCAGGATGGTGAGAAACCGCTGGGTCCCCGCCTCTCCCCCGATATCGAACACCACGGCAGTGAGAAACCAGTAGACCAGCGACATCAGCAGCGGCTCGAGCAAGAGCCAGAGCCATCCCAGCGAACGACCGAAGTAGGTGGCCTTCAGCTCGCCACGGGTGATGCGGGCCACGCGCATGGCGTTGGCTCGCAGGCCCGCACGCGTCTCTGCCCAGGAGGGTTGGGGGCGCTCGATGCCCCGGGGCGTCACGCGCATCCAGGTCTGGCCTGGCGCGGTGGGTTCCGGGTGGATGAGGCTCGAAATCGACATCCCCTGGCTCAGCTTCCTTTCTGGGAGTGCTGTTCGAGAGCGGCGCTGAATCGCGTCGAAAAGGCCGTGGCGTGGCGGGGAATGGTTCGCGCCTGTCGTCAACCAGATCCTGCAGGCGAACACCCCGCCGATGATGTCCGGCTGTTCACAGCGTTTTAACCTGCGCCGCCCCGAGATGCGCTACACTCCGGAACGTATGCATGTGAGTGAAGGATGCCCTGCGTTCCTCCCCCGTCCGCTGCCCGTGCCGCGCGATGGGCGCGGAGCCACGCCTCTCCCCCCGGACGCAGCCCAGGGTGACACCTTCACGCGGTCGAGCGGCGAGCGCGGCCGACCCGCTGCGGGTTCGACGTCTTGCCCGAGCGCCGCCCGCAACCCGCTCCTCACCAGCACGGCGATGCCCGCGCTGCAAGAAGGCGCGCAGCGCGACTTCTGGGCCTGGGACTTTGCTGTCATGCCCCCCGCCCCAAAGGTCGTTCACGCCACCTTGCGCGCCTTGGGCGACCGTTCCCAGATCTGGGTCGATGACAGCGCCTACGGTCAATCGGTGAGCGCGGCCGACGTTGCCGCCCTGGGCGACCGCCTTGAGCGCCACGCCCCTTCCGGCGCCGTCGACCCCACCCGCGGCATCGTGGACATCGACACCGCCTACTTCGGCCCGCCCCCCACCGGCATCGACCCGGATCCACGGGTCACCGTTCTGGTGACGCCGTTCGCCACCTTCAACGGTACGAGCATGGACGGCTACTTCAACGCCTTCGATCAGATGCCGGACAGCGAGTCGTGGCAGAAGTACCAGCAGCACTCGAACGAGCGCAACGTCATCTACCTGAACGCCGCCGGCGCCCCCATAAGCGGCGACTACATGCAGGGCGTGCTGGCGCACGAACTGTCACACCTCCTTCAGTACGGACGCGCCCCGGAGCAGTCATCGTGGCTGGGGGAGACCCTGGCCGAGGTGGCCATGGCCGTGAACGGCTACCACACCGACCACAGCCACGTGACGCGTCATCAGCGCAAGCCGTCATCGCCCGTGGAGAGCGACACCTATGTCGACTACGGCGCCGCCTACCTGCTGGGCACCTTCATGCTCGAGCGCTATGGCGCGGGATTCATCACGGCCCTCGCCGCCCACGAAGGCAATGGTCGTGGCGCCATCGACGCCACGCTCCGCGAGTGCGGTAGCACCGACACGTTCCAGAGCCTCATCGGCGACTGGGCCGTGGCCAACTACGCCGACGCCCGTGGCGCCGTTGGTCCAGGCCGTCACTACGCATCACTCGACGTGCCCGCGCCGGCCGAGACCGTCGTGAGCAGCACAGAGGCCCACGCCGAGGGAAGCCTTAAACCCACGGGCGTGGCCTACATCCGCGTCGACGCGGAGCGGGGGGCGAGGCTCGAGGTCGAGGGAGGGTCGGCGGCGGTGCGCGCGCTCAGGTTCGACGGGCCCAGGCTCTCCGTGACCGAGCTCGACGCGCGCGGGGGCGTCAATGTGGCCGCAGGCACCGTGCTCGCCATCGCGGCTGTCGGCAGCGAACCCGCGCGCTACACGGTACAGGCCGCCTCCTGAGCGCGCCCTGAATCGAGCAGACCCGGCGCGAGCCGCGGCTCACTCGCCGGATTCGTGGAGCCGATGATCGACCACCTCGTGGCGATACCAGTAGAAGAATGCCGAGACAGCCGCGAGCACCGCAACGGCCGATAGCACGGTGAAGGCGCGGTCCCAGCCGTAGGTCTCGGCGATGGCGCCGATGCCACGCCCCGCCATGGCGCCGGCCAGGTAGCCCGCGGTATCGATGAGGCCCGCGGCGGTGGCGCTTCCGTGCCGCCCGCCGAGATCGAGGGAGATCGCCCCACCCAGGAACGAGTACGGGCCGATCATGCACGCCCCGGCCAACCCGACGCAGAGCATGGCCTGCCCCACCGTGAGGCCGCGATCGTGAAGCCCCATGACATAGAGAACCCCCACCAGCCCCAGCAGGGGAAACGAGATGACGGGGCCGCGCCGCCCCCGCAGCAGACGGTCGCTGATGAATCCGCACGCAACGACCGAGAAGCCCCCGAAGAGCGGGAACAGCGCGCTGTACTGCGCCGCCTCGCCCGCCGAGATCCCGGTGGCGTGGGTGAGCCAGCGCGGCAGCCACAGATTGAAGGTCTCGCGGATGAGCGTGAGGCAGAAGCACATGGCCATGGCGGCCCAGAACGAGGTGCTGCGCAGGAAGGGCAGGACGAGCTCGTGCAGATCGTGGGCGCGCTCGACGTCTCCCTCTGCGCCGTACAGGTTGTCCGGGTTCGAATGAACCGGCTCCCCGCCAACCTCAGCGGGGCTCTCCTTCACGGCGAACAGGCAGACCCCCCAGATCGCCACGAGAATCGCCCCGGCAACGGCGAACAATGTGCGCCACCCCAGACCGGCGGCGATGAGCCGCCCGAGAAAGAACCGTCCCGCGGCGTCTCCAAAGAGCCAGCTGAGACTGAGAACGCTCATCACCCGACCATAGTGCTCGAACGAATACCAGTTCGAGGAGATCTTCACCAGCGCGCTCCAGCCGGTCGACTGAACGAGGCGATTGGCGCACCACGCGGCAAGCAGCACGCCGAACGCGGAGCTGGCCCCGAACCACCAGGTGCAGGCGGCCGACGCCAGCATGGCCGCCAGAAACGGACGACGCCCCCCTAGAAAGTCGCAGGTCACGCCGCTGAACAGCTTGCCAGCAGCGTAAACGAGAACGCCAACCGAGGCAAATGTGCCGATGGCCTTCTCATCGACGCCCTGGGCCCCCAGGTCGGCAATGATGAGCGGGGCGGCCACCGACAGATCAGAGCGACAGAGGTAGTAGCCGGCATACCCGAGCACCAGACCCGCGAGGGTGAGGGCGCGCCAGGCCCTCACCGTGCGCGGAGCCGTATGCGGGGGGAGCGATGGCGACGTCTGCATGGCGCCCGCTTTCGCACAGCGGCGCTCGTCTTCCTATGAGAGCCGCACGCGCGTCAATCCACCGAACGTCGTCCTTCCTTCACCTCTGAGCGCCGCTTCTTCGACTCGAGACGGCGCTCTTTCGAGGCGCGCGTGGGCTTCGTGCGACGTCGAGGCGTGGGCGGACGAAGCGCCGCCTCGACCATCTCCGCGAGCTTGTCGACGCAGGCCTGACGGTTGCGATCCTGATCACGATGGATCTGCGATGTGATGAGCAGCTCTCCGTCAAGGGTGAGGCGGTTGCGCTGCTGTGCCAGGAGGCGCGCCATGACGGGCTCTGGCAGGGCACTGGAGCCCACCGCCTTCCATCGCAGCTGCGCCTTCGAGGCCACCTTGTTGACGTTCTGGCCGCCTGGACCGCCCGAGCGCGCAAAGGTCCAGGTCAGCTCCTCGTCCGGTATCGTGATGCCCTCGCGCACGTCCATCTCGCGGCTCCCTTCGTGCCAGGCAGTGCTGGCCGCTGGCATGATTCTTCCCGCAGCGGTCGGTGTACTGCTGAGATGACGGCGCGCTCACCGTGAACACACGTTAACAAAACGGACCTCGCCCCGCGCTCAGCGCCGGCGTAGGATGTCGACCGAGGGAGAGCATTTCGGAGGACCCCCACCCCCATGATCTG
>RGZZ01000059.1 GCA_010028905.1 Pseudomonadota bacterium
GGGTCAGTGCTCCAACGCCACCGCGTGCGAAATGTAGGACATGGTCAGCAGCATGAACACCATGGCCTGCACGAAGCCGGCCAGGCTGCCGATCAGTGTCACGAAGACGCTGATCCCCCAGATGACCACACTGAGGATACCGTTGGTGCCCGCCATGAAGAGGTTCTCCTGGAGGCCGGTCATGGCCATTCCTCCGAAGACCCCCATGACGATGAACAATCCGACCTTCACCTGGTGCTCGCCGGCGATGTTGCCGAAGAGACGCAGGGTGAGCGAGATGACGCGGGCAAGCTCTTCGACGATGTTGAGACCGATGAAGAGCAGGCACATGGGCGGCACCAGCAGGTACTTCATGGCCCCTTCCATCGAGTTCCAGAGCATCGGCGTGGGCTGCACGAAGTGACTGAGCCAGCTCACGAAGCCGAGGACCACAGAGCTGATGGGATCGCGCCCACGGGCCTCCACATCGTGAGGACCGTTGCCCGTGTCGGCGACCTCGACGGGGCCGTGACCGTGGTCGTCGCCGTGGCTGTGATGGCCGCCTTCGCGCACACTTCGATAGTGCTCGTGCAGACCGAAGAAGGTGAACGAGAGAAAGGCCACGAGGGCCATGGCCAGCGTGGTGTTGAGGTTGCTGGTGGGCGACTCGAGCAGCCCCACGGGCTCCGCCTCGTGGGTTGCCTCGTGTGCCGCCTCGGCCGGCTGCTCGCCGTGCGCTTCCCCCTCCGCCTTCTTCTCGGCGGGTTTGGGCGCCATCGACCAGGTGAGCCCCACGGTGACCCCTGCGCCGAAGCCGGGGAGAAGGCCGAACCAGTTGCTCACAAGGAGCAACAAGAAGATGGTCATGGTGAAGGGGACGTAGTTCCGCCCCACAGGACCCATCATGCCGTTGGCAAGACCAGCAACCCAGTGATAGATGTGCTCGAACATGCCCGCCCAGCCACCGGGCGCCTTCTCGTTCCAGGCGGCGCGGGCAAGCGAGGCGATGACCAGGATCACCAGCATGGCAGCCCACGTCCAGCCGATGATGACCCAGTCCTCGAGACCAGGTGGCGTGAACGTGACCAGGCCGCCGCCTTCGGCCGCGCCTTCCGCTGCGGCTAGAAACCACATAATACCAGAGGCTCCCACTTTGAGAAATTCTTCACAAGACTCCGAAGTTGCGAAACAATACGCGCATTGAACCACATCTCCTTCCCCCGGCGAAAGATGGGTTTGCAACAGTTTTGTTAACGTCCGGTCAGCGGGGCGCTCTCATCGGTGACCGAGAATGCGTGCTGCTCGCCGGTCGCAGGCCAGCCACGCAGCAGCAGGAGGCGGTAGCCCATCACGCCGAGCAGCAGCCCCCCGATGAGCCAGGCCCAGTCGAGACCCAGCTTCCAGAGAGCGGCGATGACCGACGCGAGTCCGAGCTGGCGAACCCCCACCCCGGCGATGAAGGCGAAGCGCCCCACCTGCCCCTTGGCGAGGCCTTTGCGCACGACCGCGTGAAAGACCCGAAAGTACCCCGCGGCCACGACCAAGCCGACCACCAGCGCCAGCAGCCGCGCCGCTGTCATCGCGTGCTCTTCATGAGCGGCCGCAGGAGACGCCACACCACGCTGATGCCGCTCGCAAGCCCCACCGCGATTCCGATGAGATACCAGTACTCTTGCCCGGTTCGCTTGGCCATCCACCCTCCGAGCATGATCGCCGCCACCAGGGCGCCGACAAATGAGAACCCCATGCTCATGAAGAGGGTCACGGCGTGGGCAAGGGAGGCCCCTTCGCTGCTCGGTTTCTCGTGCTGCTGCTCTCTCAGCGCCTCGATGCGCTTCTGCAAGGCGTCGGTTCCGTCGACGCCCTCTCGGTCCTTGTCATTCAAGACGCGCCTCCCGGCTATCGCGCGCCCACCACGGGCCGCGGCGTGAACTCATCCGGACGGCTTCCCTGAAGCTTGAAGTGATGGGCCAGAGCCCCCACCACGCGGGCCGACGACAGCCCATCGCCATACGGGTTGGCCGCCTGGCTCATCTTCAGGTACTCTTCCCTGTTCGAGAGGAGCCGCGCGGCCTGCTCGTAGACCACGCCCTCGTCGGTGCCGACGAGACGGGCATTTCCGGCCTCCACCCCCTCGGGGCGCTCGGTGGTCTTGCGAAGAACGAGCGCGGGAACGCCCAGTGACGGCGCTTCCTCTTGAATGCCGCCGCTGTCGGTGAGCACCAGATACGATTCCTTCATCAGGCGCACCAGCACCGCATAGTCCATGGGCTCGAGCAGATGAACCCGCGGCATGCCGCTGAGCGCGGGCATGACCACCTCGCGCACCTTGGGGTTGCGATGCACGCTGAAGGCGACCTCCACATCATCGAAGTCGGCCACGATGCGTGCGATGGCGCGGCACACCGAGGCCATGGGCGCCCCGAGGTTCTCGCGACGATGCGTCTCGACGAGAATGAGACGGCGCCGCCGCCCCCCAGACTCGACCTCCGGCGGAAGGGCGCCGTCGCCGTGGGTGAGGATGTGCTGCATGGCGTCGATGACCGTGTTGCCCGTGAGATAGATGCGCTCCGCCGGGACGCCGCACGCCAGGAGATTGGTCCGGGACGCCTGGGTCGGCGGCAGATGCACGTCGGCGAGCACGGTGATCATGCGACGGTTCATCTCTTCCGGGAACGGGTCATAGATCTCGTCGGTGCGAAGGCCCGCCTCGACGTGGCCCACGCCGATCTTCTGGTAGAACGCGGCCAGCGTGGCGGCAAAGGCCGTGGTGGTATCGCCCTGCACGAGGATCATGTGCGGGCGCTCCTCGGCAAGAACCTGTTCGACGCCCTCGAGCGCGCGCTGGGTGATCTGCGTGAGCGTCTGGTTGGCCTGCATGATCCCGAGATCGCGCTCGGGCTTGATGTCGAAGAGGGCCAGAACCTGATCGAGCATCTCGCGATGCTGCGCCGTCACGCAGACACGCGACTCGAAGCGCTCGTCGGCTTCGAGCGCCTTCACCACGGGAGCCATCTTGATGGCCTCCGGGCGGGTTCCGAAGATGCTCATGACCTTGATGCGTGACACGTGAGAAGGCTCCTATCGTACCGTGTAGGCGAGAATGACGCCGAGCAGGCCGAGCATGCCATTGACCATCCAGATCACGGCCACAGCCTGACGCTGCGAGAGTCCGAGACTGAGCAGGCGATGGTGCAGATGCTCTTTGTCTGCCTGGAAGATGGGACGCCCATTGGCGGCCCGCCGGATGATGGCCCAGGCCGTGTCTGCGATGGGAAGCCCCATGATGAAGACCGGAACCAGCAGCGCAAGGGTCGCCGAGATCTTCAGCGCCCCCATGATCGACAGACACGCGAACATGCTCCCGAGGAAGAGACTTCCCGTGTCGCCCATGAACATCCGGGCCGGATTGAAGTTGTAGCGAAGAAATCCGAAGGCCGAGCCGCTCAGCGCCGCCAGCAGGAGCGCCACCAGAACCTGGCCCTTCATCAGCGAGACCACGCAGAGGAAGGCCGCGGAGATGCCAGACACACCCGAGAGCAGGCCGTCGAGGCCATCGAGGAGATTTACCGCGTTCGTCAGGCCGATGATCCAGATGACCGTGATGACGCGGGCCGCCCACTCCGGAAGGTACACGATGCCGTGCTGCAGATGGCTGAAGAAGCTGATCTGGATGCCGAAGTACACGAAGACGCAGGCGATCACGATCTGACCAGCGAGCTTGGCCTTGGCCGGCAGGGCCAGAACGTCGTCGACCATGCCCAGCAGCACCATGAGGGCGCCGCCACAGAGAAGACCGAAGAGCGTCGAGCGTGCGGCGAGATCGCTGGGAAGCTGGTCACCCGCGCCGCTCAACGCACCCGTGACCCCACCGACGAAGCGGGCCACCGGAGAGACCGACTCGCCCAACGACCACCACAGCGCAAAGCCTGTGGTGAAGTAGAAGCTGAGCGCGATGGCCACACCACCCCAGCGGGGAATCGGGTCGGAGTGCACCTTGCGAGCATCAGGCAGATCGATGACGCCCATGCGCGTGGCGAGACGGTACACCAATGGGCAGAGCAAAGCCGTGATGACCAGACCGGTGAGCCAGACGGCGATGTAGGGGAGATACGACGAGACCAAGCGTCACACTACCTTCGGGCGTTTCCCCGCGTACAGCGCGGCCCTGTAGTGAAAATACTTCAACAACGGGCCCTTCAGTCCTGCTGCGGGGCGGGTGGCGGCACTTCCTCAGCAGTGGGGGCGCCCCCTGCATCCGCAGGCGCCGGAGCGGCGCCCGGCGGGAACCAGAAGACCTCGGAGGCCTTGTAGAGCTCTTGAGGATACACAATCGCCTTGTTGCCTCCCTCGGCGCGGCACATCAGCAATGCCTTGTTGGCCGTGGAAGCGAGCTCGTCGGCGTCACGGCCGTGCTCGGGGAAGCTGGCCACGCCGACGTTGATGGCCACGCGCAGCCGGCCCTCCACGTCGTCGCCGATGAACTCATGCGACTCGATCGCGGCCCGCAGGCGATCGGCGGCGATGAAGGCGCCGGAGAGCGGCGTCTCGGGCAGCATCGCGCTGAACGTCTCGCCAGCCATGCGGCCGGCAAAATCTACGGTGCGCAGCTGGCGCGTGATGATGGGGCCCAGCTGCTTGAAGATCGTGTAGGGCATGATGGCCCGGATGTTGATCTCCTTCTCGAAGTAGGTCCAGTCGACCTCGATGACGAGAAGCGTGAGCGGGCGCTGATATCGCTTCGCCCGCTGCACCTCGTGCGTCAACCGATCCTGGAACTCGCTCTTCACGAGAAGCCCCGTGAGCTTGTCGATGGATTTATCCAAGACGTTCACCTCTCGATCCGACCATCGGCAGCGCGCCCCCCGCACGCCGAGCCGGGATGCACCAGATCGCCGGATGCATCTACGATCATGCGGGCGGCGCAGGCGCGGCAGCGGGGCAGTTTCTCGTCATCGAGGGGATATCCCTTTCCCTCCGCGTCGAAGTACAGGTCTGGGCAGACGACCCCCATGCGCTCGAGCGCGTCGCGCAGCGCATCGTACTCACGCGCGGTGAGCATTGGGCGCTCGACCGCCGAGAGCAACGTCTGCGCGCTGCTCAGGCTGCCGATCTCGCCGAGATACTCGACGAGCACGACCCTCAGGCCCGGCTCATCGGTCTCGAGCAGCAGCCGCTCGAGCACCTCCCTCACCTCGGTGAAGGTCTCCAGGCTCACCCCATCGAGCCGCAGGTTGGCCACCACCTCCAGGGCCAGGGCCCTGCCGCACGGGTTCTCGGTGTGCGCGATGAAACGGGCAACAGACGGGAGAGCGGCAGTGCCAAGCGTTCGAAGGGCCTGCGCCACCTCGGCGCTCACGAGGTCATCGTCCTCCGCGCCGTCGAGGATGCGTGTGAGCGCGGGAATCGCCTCGTAGGCCCGCAGCCGCGCGAGCAGGCGCACCGCGTGGATGGGCGCCCACCCCTCGGGTTCAGATGCCGCAAGCAGCGTCTCATCGCTGATGATCGCGACGAGCGCCTTGATGGCAGCCCCTCCCCCTGCAACGAACGCCCCTTCGAGCGCCGGCGTGAGCGCCGAACGCCCTCCCTTGAGCTGGTCGGCCAAGCCCCTGGCGTCTTGCTCGCTCACGTCAGAACATCAGCTGCCAGTTCGCGTTCTTGAATGACTCATAGTCGCGCACGAAGAGATCGATCAAGCGCTTGACCTGCTCCTGGGCCGCTTCGTCGTCCGGCGCCACAGCCCCGAGCGACACGGGGTCGAGAATGCCCTGACGCTCGACGAAGTCGATGCACCCATTCGGCTCATTGACCTGGATGATCAGCTGAAACGGCGTCTCAGCGCCCAGGGTGAACACCAGGCGCTCGAGCTTTCGTGGAAGGTGAGGGGTGTGACACTCATTGCCGTAGCGTGAGATGAGCAGGCGCAAGGGCGGCTCGATGGCCACGTCCTTGAGGCGCTGCACCTTCTCGCTGAACGCGAAGCCCTCGTCGTGGGCCACATGCGGGGTGTAGCCAAGGGTGCGGATGAGCGCGTCGCGCATGTCGGTGGCGGTCTGGTAGCGGTAGTCCGGATTCAGCTGCAGCGCGTGACGCAGCGCCTCCCAGAGAGACGCCGGCAGATCGGTGCGCCCCATCTCCTCGAAGCTCTCAATGTAGAACCCGTCGGGCTTGGCTCCCGTGATGAGCTCGTGCATCGTCACCCCGAGCGCGAAGAGGTCAGAGCATGGAATGTGCTTTCTCAGCTGCTGCTCCGGAGGCGCGTACTCGCGGGTGCCGATCCACAGATTGGGCCCGGGATTCGTGACGCGCGCGATGCCGAAGTCGACGATGAGGATGCGACCATCGGAATGGCGCAGCATCAGGTTTGACGGCTTGATGTCGCGATGCACCACCGGCTCGGGCTTGAGGCTGTGGGTATAAGAAAGCGCGTCGCACACCTGGATGCCCCACTCGACGGCACGCTCCCACGGCAACCCGGGCGAACCCTGCTCCTTGAGGATGGTGGACAGGTCGATGCCCTCGATGAACTCCATCACGAAATAGAAGTTGTTGTTCTCGACGAAGTGATCGGTCACGCGCGGGATGTTGGCGTGGGCCATATGTTCCATGACCTGGATCTCGCGCAGGAAGCGATCGATGCCCGCCTGCCGGTCAGAGGGCGATTCGAACTGGTCGAGCATCTCCTTGATGGCGCACGTCTTCTCGCCCACCTCGAGGTCGACCGCCCTGTAGACAGCCCCCATGCCGCCCGCCTTGATGGGCGCCACGATGCGATAGCGGCTGTCGAGCACCGTTCCTGGGGCGAGCCGCAGCTGGTCGTCCTCAGACGTCGCCATGGCGCACCTCAGAACCTCGCTCCGACGCCAACCACGGGAGACCGTGACTGGCGCAGCGCGTCACGCACGCCACCCATCAGATAGAGGTTCGTGCTCACCGCCAGACGGCCGAGGAAATCGACCTTCACGAGGCGCGGATCGTAGACATCGGCGCTGAGGTTGAGGCGCTCGAACAGGAGGGTGTCGAGACCCACGCCGACCTTCGAGCGTATCGAGCCCCCACGCAAGCGCACGGTCTGGTCCTTGTTCACCCAGTAGCCCACCTGGGCGTTCACCAGGTTCTGGTAGCCGATGGAATCCATGCCGAGGAGAAGGTTGTAGCGCAGGGTCGGAAGCACGGTGAGCAGCGAGTTGTTCATGAGGTGCTGCGTCGAGAGGTTGTACTCCATCTCCGAGCGCATCTCGAAGAACCGGAAGCCTCCCTTGCCCTTGCCCGAGACGCCCTTCAGCCCGCCCACCACGCTCTGCACACTCTGAACGATGTCCTTGGCGCCCGCCATGGTCTCGCGGGCATCGCGCACGGCGTCCTTGATGTCCTTGGCGATCTCCGGGTCAGACGTGATGCCGCGCACATCGGCAGCCACCCCCTCGAGCTCCTGCGCGGTTCGCTTGAGAGCCGACACCATGGCGAGCACGTCGTCGTTCATCTCCTTGTTCGTCACCAGCTTCTGGACCTGGGCCATGGTCTTTCGCACGCTCGATGACATGTCGCGCAGGTTGAGTACGATGGTTCGGATGTCCGGCTCGCTGCGGTCGCCGATGCGGCGGAGGGTTGCCGCCAGAGACTGGAAGTCGCCCCCGATGGACGCCAGCTGCCCATGCAGGCTCACGATGGTCTGATCGAGATGCCCGCTGATGGTGGAGATGCGCAGGTTCAGGTTCGTGACGACCGCATTGGCGTTGGCCGCCGCGACCCGCATGTCCTTGGAGAGCTCCTTGAAGTTCGCCACCGTCTCGCGGATGTTGCGCTTCATCTCGGGATCGGCCACCAGCTTGTTGATCTCCTTGACGGAGGCCTGGAGATCAGAGAGCGCTTCATTGCCCTTGGTCATCACCTCATCGAGCGTGACGGGCGAGGTTCCCTGAACCGTGCCCTTCTCCGCGACCTGGGCGCCAGAGCGAGGCACGATCTCGAACCAGTGATTGCCGAGCAGATCACTGGTGATGGTGTAGCGGGAGCCTTGCGTGATGACGAGCGGCTGCTGGTTCTGGGTGTAGGTGATGTTGAACTGCACCCTCACGTGCTTGTCTTCGGTGATGACGATGTCGGTGACCTTGCCGACCTGCACCCCGGCGAGGCGCACGGGCGCGCCCACCGCCAGGCCCTCGACGCGCTCGAAGAGCGCGTAATACGGGGTGCCCTCGATGCGCGCACCAGAATACACGGAGGTAAGGATGAGGCCCAGGACCACGAGGCCGAGAACCGTTATGATGCCTACTTTTGCGGCTGGGCTGATTTCCATGCTACACTCCGGCCCGCGCGTGACGGCGCGATCAGGCGGGCTTCTGCTCCCTGACCGCCTCAGACCTCGATCGGACCCGTGACGCTGCCTTCGCGGAACTGCACGACGTAGGGGTTTGTGGACTTCTGGAAGGCCTCGGGCGTCCCCTGCTCCACGATGTGGCCATCGTAGAGGAACGCAATCTGGTCTGCGATGGTATAGGCGCTGCTCAGATCGTGGGTGATCACGATCGACGTCACCCCCATCTGGCGCTGCAATCCGCGGATCAGGTTGTTGATGACATTGCTGATGATGGGATCGAGACCCGTGGTGGGCTCGTCGTAGAGCAGGATCTCCGCCCCCGTGGCCAGCGCGCGCGCCACACCGGCCCGCTTCTGCATGCCGCCGGAGAGCTGCACAGGGTAGAGATGCTCCATGCCCTCGAGATCGACGAGAGAAAGCTTCTCGGAGACGATGCGCTGGATCTCCTCCTCGCCCAGCTCGCTGTGCTCGCGAAGCGCGAACGCCACGTTGTCGCCCACAGTCATAGAGTCGAAGAGAGCCGCTGACTGGAACACCATTCCGATCTTCACGCGGATCTCGTTGAGCTGGGATTCCGGCAGATGCAGCACATCGCGGCCGTTGACCCGGATCTCACCGCTGACCGGCTCCACGAGACCGATGACGCTGCGGATGAGCGTGCTCTTCCCGGCGCCGGAGAGGCCCATCACGCAGAGGGTGCTCCCCCGCGGCACATCGAGGGTGACGTCCTTCAAGATGTGACGAGAGCCGAACCGCACGTTCAGCGACTTGATGGAGATGGCGGGCATCGCAGCGGACGTCGTCATTTCGGGGGGAACATCCATGCGGAGAGGAAGTAGTTCGTGATGAACACGAGCAGCATGCTGTTCACCACGGACGTTGTGGTGGCGCGACCCACGCCGGCCGCGCCCCCCTTGGTCGTCAGGCCCTGCAGACACGAGACGAGGGCAATCTCACAGGCGAAGATGGCCGACTTGATGAGCCCGGCGTAGATGTCCCACGCCACGAGGTTCTCCTTGGCCGAGTCAAAGAAAGCCGAGTACTGGATGTTGGCCTGCGCCTTGGCCACCAACGCACCCCCGAGGAAGCCCCCCAGTCCGGCAAACGTCGACAGCAGCGGCATCATGCAGAGAAGCCCCAGGAAGCGCGGAACAACGAGATAGCGGGTCGGGCTCACGCCCATGACGCGCAGGGCGTCGATCTGCTCGGTCACCTTCATCGAACCGATCTCGGCGGTGATGGCCGATCCGGCGCGCCCCGCGACCACGATGGCCGAAAGCATGGGCGCAAACTCACGCGCCATCGACAATGCAACAGCGCCGCCCGCGTACTGCACCACGCCGTACCGCACCGCGTAGTTGGCCAGCTGCAGCGCCACGACCATGCCCGCAAACGAACACGTGACCACGACGATGCCGATGGAGCTGACGCCGAGGATGGCCATCTGGTTCACCGTGAGAGACGGGCGCACGGCCCCCTTGAAGATCCACGAGAGGACCTCGAGGAACAGGTTCACCAGCCCTCCGATGAACTCGAAGAAATGGATGACGAAGAGGCCGACCTGTTCGAAGAAGGCGAGCATGGTGAGTGTGCCTATTCCGCGAGCGAACGGCTTTCCCTCGTTCGCCCTGGGTGGACCCGGAAGGCGCCTGACCTCAGGGCGCTCTGAGGGGCCCGCCGCACGGCGCTACGGCGTCGCGCGGTTCCGTGAAGCCGCATCGGGCGACCGGCGGCCCGGGGGGCGCACCGTCTGCTGCTCGAGCAGGTCGATGCGCTCGAGCAGCTCGACGATGACGAGAACCCCCGCAAGGTTCACGCCACTCGAGGTGTACTCGTGGATCTTGCGCAGACGGCGCACGTCGCGCATGGAGAACAGGCGGATATTGCCACTCGTGCGCTTCGGCTGCACGAGGCCCTGGCGCTCATAGTGGCGAATGGTCTGCGGATGCAGCTTGAGCATCTCTGAGACCACGCTGATCGAGAAGAAGCCCTCAAAGTCGTCGAATCGCTCTTGCACGGCGGCTATCCTCCGATCAAGGAGGCTCTCGGGTTCTCGCTGCGCAGGCTCGAGAGCCGCTGATACAGCGAGCGCTCTTCGTCGGTGAGGTTCTGGGGCACCTGGATGCGGATCTTCATGTAGAGGTCGCCCACGGGCTTGCCTCCAGAAGCCGGCAGGCCTTGACCCGCGAGACGAAGCGTCATGCCGCCCTGCGTGCCCGCCGGAACCTTGATGGTGGCGGGAGCTCCCTTGACCCGCGGACACTGCACCTCAGCGCCGAGGACAGCCTCCGTGACGGTCACCGGCACCTCGCAGTGGATGTCGCCCCCCTTCACCTCGAAGAAGCGATGGGGCGCCACGCGCACCACCAGGAACAGGTCACGCAGCTGCCCTCCAGGGCCCCGGCCTCCCTCGCTCTTGACGCGGATCTTCATGCCCTCGCGCATGCCCTTGGGCACCGTCACCTCGATGCGGCGTGGGGTTGCAGTAGCCCCGCCTCCCCGGCACTCGGCGCAGAGCGAGCGACCGGTCCGGCCGCTGCCGTGGCAGCGCGAGCAGACATCCTCGCGCGTGAACTCGAGGTGCTTGCGCGTGCCCTCGAAGACCTCCTCGACCGTGAGCGCGATGTCTGCCGTGACCTCGGCCGGCGCCTCGGGCTCTCTCTGCGCGCCGCCGCCGAAGAGATCGTTGACGTCGAAGCCTCCACGGGAGCCGCCGCCCTGGGTGAAACGGCCGAACAGATCTCCGAAGCCGCCCCCGCCACCGAACATGGCGCCCAGGTCTTCCGGGTCGAACTGCACCCGCGCGCCGCCTCCGGGGCCTCGCCCGTAAGGTGGCGGCATCTTCTCGGCCTGCTCGAACATCGGACCGTACTGGTCATACTTCTTGCGCTTGTCGGCGTCAGACAGCACGGAGTAGGCCTCGTTGATCTCCTTGAACCGCCGCTCTGCCTCGACATCACCGCGATTCACATCGGGGTGATACTGCCGGGCGAGCTTGCGGTAGGCCATCTTGATGTCCTTCTCGCTGGCGTCGCGCGGGACGCCCAGGACCTGATAGTAATCGGCGGCCATCACGCTCATCTCCCTCGGCTCCGCCGTTCTCGCGGGCGGAACGCGGACGGGCGTCTCGACGACCGAGACGCCCGTCGCAAGAAGGTTCCCTCAGCAATCGAGGCACCCCCCGCTCGCGCGGGGAGGCCGCGATCACTCCTCGACGCGATACTCGGCGTCGACCACGTTGGCGTCAGCCTTGGCGCCGTCGCTGGGCGGCTGCGTGCCACCCGCCGCGGCCCCACCAGGACCAGCCGCCGCGCCCGCTTCCTGATACATCGCCGTGGCAATCTCCGACAGCGACTGGGTCAGCTTCTCGAGCTCAGCCTTGAGGCGGACCTGATCTTCGCCTTTGTGGGCCTCGCGAAGGGCCGTGATGCCCTCCTCGATCTTCTGCTTCTGATCAGCCGAGATCTTGCCCTCGGCCTCCTTCAGCATCTTCTCCGCCTGGTAGGCCATCTGGTCTGCGCGGTTGCGCAGCTCGATGAGCTCCTTGCGCCGGGCGTCGTCTCCCGCGTGCGCCTGAGCCTCGGCCACCATGCGCTCGACATCGGACTTGTCGAGGTTCGTGCTGGCCGTGATCTGGATCTTCTGCTCCTTGCCGGTGGCCCGATCCTTGGCAGACACGTTCAAGATGCCGTTCGAGTCGATGTCGAAGGTGACCTCGACCTGAGGGACGCCGCGCGGGGCCGGAGGCAGGTCGCTGAGATGGAACTTGCCCAGGGTGCGATTGTCGGACGCCATGGGTCGCTCGCCCTGCAGCACGTGGATCTCCACGACGGTCTGATAGTCTGCGGCCGTGGTGAAGGTCTCCGACTTGCGCGCCGGGATGGCCGTGTTGCGCGTGATGAGCGGCGTCATCACCCCACCCTGCGTCTCGAGACCGAGGGTGAGCGGCGTGACGTCGACCAGCACAACGTCCTTGACCTCGCCGGAGAGCACGGCGCCCTGAACCGCGGCACCGAGCGCGACGCACTCATCGGGGTTCACGTCCTTGCTCGGGTCCTTGCCGAACAGGTTCTTGACGAACTCCTGGATCATCGGGAGACGCGTGGAGCCGCCCACGAGGAGAACGCGGTCGATCTTCTGCGGGGTGAGCTTGGCGTCTTCGATGGCACGACGCGTGGGGGCGGCGCAGCGCTCGACGAGATCACGGGTGAGCTCTTCGAACTTGGCGCGGGTGATGTTGATGTCGAGGTGCTTGGGCCCGCTGGCGTCTGCCGTGATGAACGGCAGGTTGATGTTCGCCTGGAAGACGCTCGACAGCTCGATCTTGGCCTTCTCCGAAGCGTCGCGCAGGCGCTGGGCAGCCATGCGATCGGCCCGCAGATCGATGCCGTGCTCCCGCTGGAACTCGCCCGCCACGTAGTTCAGGATGGCGCTGTCCCAGTCATCGCCGCCCAGGTGCGTGTCACCCGCGGTGGCCTTCACCTCGAACACGCCGCCACCGATCTCGAGGATGGACACGTCGAACGTGCCACCACCGAGGTCGAAGACAAGCACGGTGAGCATCTGGTCCTGCTTGTCGAGGCCGTAGGCCAGCGCGGAAGCGGTGGGCTCGTTGATGATGCGCAGCACCTCGAGGCCGGCGATGGTGCCGGCATTCTTGGTAGCCTGACGCTGCGAGTCGTTGAAGTACGCGGGAACCGTGACCACGGCCTGGGTGACCTTCTCACCCAGGTAGCGCTCGGCGTCGTTCTTGAGCTTGGAGAGAATCATCGCCGAGATCTCTTCCGGCGAGTACTTCTTGTCGTCGATGTCAACCCGGAAGTCGGTGCCCATGTGTCGCTTGATCGACACGATGGTGCGGTCGGGGTTGCTCACGGCCTGGCGCTTCGCCAGCTCGCCCACGAGCCGCTCACCCGTCTTGGTGAATCCGACGACGGACGGCGTCAGACGCGAGCCCTCGGTGTTGATGATGACCTGCGGCTTGCCGCCCTCCATCACCGCGACAACTGAGTTGGTGGTTCCGAGATCGATGCCTACGACCTTGCCCATGAGTCTCGTTCCTCCTGATTTCTTGATGATTCTGGATTGCAGACGCGGCCCGCCGCGTCGAAATGCGCTGGACTGTCGTGGGGGTCGGCTGTGCTGGCGCGCGCTCGCGCGTCGGGCTAGCCCTGTACCCCCGCGGGATTGCTGGCGACCTTCACGAGACTCGCGCGAAGGACGCTCTGCCCTAGGCGGTAGCCCTTCTGGAGGGTCTCGAGGATCTGCTGATCCGGCACGTCATCGCGCTCCTCGGTGAGCACCACCTCGTGAAGGCTGGGGTCGAGGAGACCGGTCGCGTCGATCTCGGTCACCCCTTCCCGCGTCAGCAGGTCGCCCATCTGGCGGATGATGAGCCGCAGCCCCTCGGTGAGCGCCTGCACGTTCCCCGTGGTATCTGCCGCGGCCACCGCGCGCTCGAGATTGTCGACCAGTGGCAGCACGCCCTTGACGACACCCTCACGGGCACGCAGCTTCTCGGCCTCCATCATGTTCTGATGGCGGCGGCTTGCATTCTCGTAATCTGCGCGAAGACGCAGGATTTGCTCGTCGAGGATGCCAATCTTCTGCGCCTGCGCGTCAACCGTCGCGCGCAGGCGCTCGAGCTCGCACTCGGGCCCCTCCACCTCGGCGAGCGCGCGATCAGGCGACGCGTCCGATTCGTTCCGCGGCTTGTCGGCGTCTGCCTTCGCCTCATCGGAAGAAGCGATCTGCGCTTCCTCGGTGTTGTCTGACAGGGTCTCGTCGGCCACGGGGAAGAACCTCCTTTGAGTCTGAGCCCAGTATATTTTCTGACATAACCACTGTCAATATACTTGAGCCGACTCATATCAAGTTCTAACACTCCGCGGAAAGACCGCCGACGTCAGCGAGCCTCCTGTGTGCCCCCTACCAGCTCTCTGAAGACGAAGGCCGGCTCTGCGTGGCGCCTTGCCCGGACCCTGAGGGCTGCGACGAAGCAGACGCGCCATCGGGCTTCGTGAACTTCAGCACTGCGCGCTCACCGAACACATCTTCGATGAGCAGCGTGGGTGGATCGGCAACATACGACTTCCCCATCGGATCGCGCCGGGGGAAGTAGATGTACCCATCGACCTCCTGGCCTGGGTTGAGCGCCTTGTCGAGTATCTCATCGAAGCGCTCTGCCTTCACCCGATTGCCCTGGGGGTCGATCATGTAGCAGTGCCAGTCGAACGGCTGCAGCTGCAGCGCGCCTGGCCCTGCGTTGCGGATCTTGACCTGGAACACCGCGCTCGTCTGCACCCCCTTCTGCGCGAGCACGGTGCGGCGCATCTCGTCGCGCCGCATCGGATCAGTGACGTTCTCCTTGAACAGGTAGTAGTCTGCATAGGCCGACGAGAGGGCGGCATCCCAGTAGACCACCTGGATGTACGAGCGGGCGCGCTGGTTGGCCTTGGCGCTCGCCTGGTACCCAGAGTACGTGTCCCACGCCGTGGACGTGATGAGCCAGGGATTGATGATCAGACCGTGAGAGCCTCCGGGGCCGACCCCGAGGGTGCTTGCGAAGTTGAGCACGTCGAACACGCTGATCTTGACCGAGCCGCCCTTGCCCCCCTGGAAGGCGTACATCTGGGTGTTCGTCTTGAGCGCGGCGGCAAACGCCTTGACCGCGTCGACCGGTCGACCGTCGGGCGAGAGCTTCGACGAAGCGGGGGCCACCGCGGAGGTGGCGGGCGTCGAGACGCTTGCCACCCCGCTGCCACCCGTTGTCTCGGAAGGCCTGGCGGCAATCGGAACGGGGCTGTAGGGCGCGTCTGAAACCTGGTTGCCCAGCGTCAGCGCGGCCCCGGGCTCCATGCTGACGATCTGCACCACCGAGCTGCTCTCATCGACCTGAGAGACCTGCACCGTGGCCACCGGGCTCCCCAGCGCGTTGTAGACGTAGAGCTTCTGCCCTGGCTGGAGCCCCTTCTGCAGACCGAGATTCACCACAACCTGATCGCCCTGGACCCGGATCACCATGCCCCGCACGTCGGCCAGGGCCGTGCCCGGGCGGCAGCCCAGGAGAAGCGCCACCGCGCACACGAGAGTTCCCGCCGCTTGCCGCCATCTGGTCATGTCAGGCTCCTTCTCGTTCCCATTCGAGGTTCGGCCCTGCAGGAAGGCAACCTCACGCACAGGAAGAACTGCTGGGACGCACCCTGTGCCCGGCCATCTGCGAGAGGGCTCGCGGAGGGCGGGGTCAAGAGCGTTCATTCTATCATAACCCCACACCGCCGTAAACGATGCTGAAACGTCGAGTTGTTCGAGATCCGAAGAAAGAAGCCATCACGTTCGGCGCCATCCTGCTCGCAGCGGTGGCTGTCTTCTTCATTGTCCTGAACCGCTACACGGCCCGCTCCCTCCACGCGGAAGCGGAAGGCGTGTTCGGGAACATCCACTGCAGCCTGAGCATGCCGAACACCACATTCGGCCCAGGCAAACCCGTGCCGGTGAAGCTGACGGTGAAGAACATCTCCCAAGAGGTCACGAAGCTGACCTTCGACAGCACGCTCGAGTTCGACGTCATCGTGAAGCGCGACGTGAACCTCTGGCTGGCCACCGTGCCGTTCAAGGTCTGGCAGTACTCGGCGTCCCACCCCGGCGGGGCGGAGCGTCACACCCGCGAGCTCAAGCCCGGCGAGACCATCTCGTACAGCGTGGAGTGGCCGCAGGTGAACGCCCAGAACGAACCGGTCGAAGAGGGGCGCTACATCATCGAGGGGGCCCTCAACGTGACGGGGGCCAGACACCTGCTCGAGCTCAGCGGAGGACGCCGATGACCGACTGCCTGTTCTGCAAGATCTCCGCCGGCACGATACCGGCCCGCGTCGTCTATGAAGACACGGAGATCATGGCGTTTCACGACGTGCATCCCCAGGCCCCCGTGCACGTGCTGGTCATCCCCCGCCGGCACATCGTCGACCTCTCCGCCGTCACAGAGCAGGAGAAGGATCTCATGGGGCACCTTCTCGTAAAGATGCCTTCCATTGCAGAGAAGATCGGCCTGAGCGACGGGTTCCGCCTGGTCAACAACTGCAAGGCGCCCGCGGGTCAGTCGGTGTTCCACGTGCATTTCCATCTGATGGGAAAGCGTGCGTTCAGCTGGCCGCCAGGGTGATCCCAGCTGTCGGAGGGACGTCTCGTGCGTCATCTCGCATTCGCCCTGATCATCACGTCCATCACGTTCAGCTCGGCTTCCGCACAGAGCCACACCTATGTGATCCACAACAAGGCGCCGGTCCAGGC
>RGZZ01000060.1 GCA_010028905.1 Pseudomonadota bacterium
GCCACATCTGCCACGAACCAACCGTCGTGGCCGTCGCCCTGACACCTCACGATGAAGCCCCAGGCGCAGGCTCTCTCTGCCTGGCCCCACTTGATCGCCCGTCACAGCTCTCCCCGCCCGATCATGCGAAACGCCCCGCAAGACGCGGCTTCGCGGGGGCCTCGTTTGTTCTGCCCCCTGCCCGCCGTTCGAAGGCAGACATCAGGCGCTCAAGCCCGCCGCACGACGGTTCCCTCGATGCGCACGCACGCCCCGTCGAAGACGACCTCCACGTCCGAGAGGCGCACGGCTTCGTCCATGTGGGAGACCCCCGCACCGCCCGTGACCACCGACATCGGACTGAGCGCAACCAAGGCCTCGAGATCGCAGCTGACGACGTCGACCAGATCGGCAGCTAGCGCCGTCCATACGCGCGTCGGATCGCCCTCCACGACGGCTTCGGCGACGCCCTGCTCGGCCAGCGCAGCCAGCTCTTCGCGCAACCCGACGACATCGCTGGCCCGCAGGCGTGGACGTCGGTCGTGCGCAGGCGCGGGAGGGCTGACGCGCGCATCGGGGGCGGTGAGCGCGACCCCGTTGGCAGTCATCTCCCACCGCGCCACCACCCGCGGACGGGGCGCGCTCACGGTTTGCCGGGAGCCCCTGACGCGCGGGGTTCCGGCGTCTCGCGCTCGAACGCGATCGCTCTGACGACCCGCGCGAACAGCGGCTCGAACTGCGCGTACGTCTTCTCGAGCGCGGTGAAGGTGAAGAGATAGCTGACCTCTCGATGGGCGATCCGGAGCTGCAGGTTTCGAAGCGGGCGCCCATCGACCTCGAGGGTTCCCCCGATGATGATGCACGGGAGGCCATCGATGCGGGTGAAGGCCCTGTCCTTGACCGCGTACTTGTAGGGCTTCATCTCGGCGGTCATGCGCTTCGCCATGTCGGCCGCCATTGCCGCCTTCAGCGTGTAGCTCTTGGGGACCTGGGTCTGGCTCACCACCATGTTGGCGTTGAACCCGTCGCGGGGCTGAGCCTCACCCGCCACCAGGGAGTAGAGCAGCCCCTGAGTGTCTTCCGGGAGCGTGCCCTCGACCCAGTCGGCTGGCACGGCAAGCGCATACCGACCGAAGCGATCGCGGAGCGGATGCCAGTCGGCGCCTGGTTCTGGGACGCGTGACAGGGTCTTGAGAAAAGTGCCTGCCCAGCTGACGCTGTCGGGGGCGCTAGAGGCCTTGGTGGCGTGCACGGGAGATGGAGACGGCCGAGGCGGGCTGGGCGACGCCGAAGGCGAGGGCAGGGGCGTGCCTGAGGGCGCCGGCGCCGCGGCGGCGGGAAGGGCGCCACAGAACGTCAGCAAGGCGAGAAGAAGCAGGCAGGGTCTTCGAACGAAGGAGGCAGAGGACATGCTGGCGGTTTCGGCTCGGCCAGCGCCCCCCCCTTCCCCGCGACGGCCCACGCCAGAGAAGGGCGTCGTCAGCGCACGGGAAGGTTGTGCAGCCGGTTGTAGACCCACTCGCGCAGCCCAGGCGTGAGAAACGTGCGCCCCTGCAAGGACTGGCGATACCAGCAAGCCGCCTCTTCCCATCGCTCGCGCGACTCGTGCAGCAGCCCGACGACCACGGCCGCCGGCAGGTGGGCCGGGCTCCCATGGCCGCACGGTCGCTCGGCGGCGCGCTCGAAGTGGCGGATCAAGAGGTCGGGTTCGCAGCACTGCGCCAGCCAGCAGAGCCCGTGGTGGAGAATGCCGCGCAACGCGTCGCGCATCTGGCGATAGGTCTCGTCCCACTCGGGGGACGCCGTCCAGAGGTGATCGCGCCCCTGCAGGATGCGACCGAGAGACGCCCGCACGTGGCAGCGCGTGACGTGTGGCGGAAGCGTCTGGGGAAGCGTATCACCGTCGACATCCGGCGCGAATGGCATGTGCACGCCGAGGCGCACCGCGAAGCGCCCATCACCCGGCGGAGCGACGAACTCGATGACCTGGGTGAACCTGCCGTTGCTGCGACTGAAGAGCAGCCGCCCGCGATGGCGGAACCCCACATTGATCAGGCGGGGAGTGATCACGGCTTGAACGGAGTCGCAGAAGGTATCGTTGATGCTCAGGGCCTTCTCCCTCCTCCCCAGAGCGCTGACCGGCGCGTGGCGCGCAGGCAGGCGAGCGACTCGTCTGGAGAGATTGTAGGGGATGGAGCGTTGTTTTTTCAACGCCGCGGGGCACTGAGATCGATACCCGAGAACGGGTCAGTCAAACATGGTCTCGAGGCCCACCGATACGCCCACAGGCGCGCTGCCGATGCGCCGCACCGCCAGCACGACCCCCGGCATGAACGAGGCGCGGGTGAGGCTGTCGTGTCGCAGGGTGAGCGTCTCCCCCGTAGCGCCGAAGATGACCTCTTGGTGAGCCACGAGCCCCGGAAGGCGAACCGAGTGGACGCGAACCCCCTGATGATCGGCGCCTCGGGCGCCGGCAACCTTCTCGACCTCGCCCGCCACGCCCTCGGAAACGCGCACCGCCGCCACAAGCTCGGCGGTGCGGAGCGCGGTGCCCGAGGGGGCATCGATCTTCTTCTCGTGATGCAGCTCGATGATCTCTGCCCAGGGATAGTAGCGGGCAGCCTCCTGCGCGAAGCGCATCATGAGAACCGCCCCCAGCGCGAAGTTGGGCGCAAGCAGAACGGGAACGCCGCGCGACCTGGCCGTCGCGTCGATGTCGGCGATGGTCTCGGCCGACAGCCCGGTGGTTCCGACGACACAGGCCACCCCCTCGGAGATGGCCGCCCGCACGATGCTCGGGCAGGCGTCGGCGCGGGTGAAATCGACCAGCACATGGGCCCCACGCAGCGTCTCTGCGGGCGTGGAGGTCACGCACACGCCACAGGGCGGCAGCCCCGCGAGCTCAGCGGCATCGCGTCCGGCCTCTCCCACATCGAGCGCGCCCACGAGGCGCAGGTCGGGCTGGCCCAGAACCGCCCCCACGGCCTCACGTCCCATGCGACCGCTTGCGCCCGACACCACGACACGAATCGGCTGGTCTGCTGCGGTGGACATGCTCAGCGAGACTCCGCGCTCACCAGCGCACGAGCGGCCTCTCCCGCTGCGGCGTCCAGCGCCTGCGCCTCAGCGCCGCGACCACGTCGCCGGGGGCGCGGCTTCTCGAGCACGCTGGGATCCTCTTGCCACGGCCCATCGCCGATGCTGCGCAGCAAGCGGTTCTTCGCCCCCTTGAACGGCCCCAGGGCGGCCACGCAGTAGCGCTCGAGATCGAGATAGCGGCGCGCAAAGTCGTTCACGTCGTCGATGGTCACCGCGTCGATGCGCGCCATGACCTCCTCGGGGGGGACGAAGCGCTGATAGCACTGCTGCGAGCGCATGAGGCGCATCATGCGATACGACGACGACTCGAGGCCGAGGGCGAACGAGCCCTTCAGGTACTCGCGGGAGCGCTCGAACTCGCGCTGCGTGATGCCGTTGCGACGCAGGTCGTCGCAGATGTGCCGAAGCCGCGTCATCACCTCGGGGATGCTCTCCGGCCCTGCCACCGCGTAGATGCCGAAGACACCGCCCTCCATGTAGCTGTAGATGTACGAGCCGATGTTGTACACCAGCCCGCGCTGCTCGCGGATGTCCTGGAAGAGGCGCGAGCTCATGCCGCCGCCGAGAACGTTGTCGAGCATCTGGAGCTTGTACTTGTCGGTGTCGGGCAGGGCGAGACCCTCGCCACCCAGGCACACGTAGACCTGCTCGGTGTTGCGGCTGCGATACACGTAGCGGTTGTGCACGGGAGGCAACGAGGCCACGTGCTCTGCCGGCGCCTGCCCCGGCGCGCCAAACCACTGCGCGGCCTTCTCGACCACGAGGTCGTGATCGACATGGCCCGCCACGGTGACCATCATGCTCGACGGGACGTAGTGCCGATCGCGATATCGCACGAGCTGCTCACGACTGGCCCCGCGAACCACCTCCTCGGTGCCGATGGTGGAGCGGCCCAGCGGATGGCCGTTCCACACGGTGCGCAGGAACATGTCGTGAATGACGTCGGGCGGCGAATCTTCGTAGGTCTTGATCTCGTCGACCACAACCTTCTTCTCGACCGCGAGGTCGTCTGGGGCGAAGAGCGAGTTGTTCATCATGTCGCCGATGAGATCGAGGGAGAGGGCGAGGTGGCGATCGACGACGCGCGCCGAGTAGCAGGTCTGCTCTTTATCGGTGGAGCCGTTCAGGTACCCGCCAACCCCTTCCATGAGGTCGGCGATGTCGTACGCGGAGCGCGTGGGGGTGCCCTTGAAGAGCATGTGCTCGACGAAGTGCGAGATGCCCGCGTCTTGGGGCGCCTCGTTCTTCGACCCCACGTCGACCCACACGCCGAGTGTGGCCGAGACCGAGGTCGGGATGTTCTCTGTGAGAACCACCAGGCCGTTGTCGAGGGACGTTCGGGCTACCTCGCCGGTTCGTTCGGTCTTCATCTGCTCGCTCGCCGCGCTCCTTTGCTCGTCTGGAATGCTTCTACACGGCACGGGCCGCTCTCCTGGCCCGGCCGCTCAGGTGCGGGTCGTGGCCCGCCCTCGCCGACGCGCCACCGCACAGGAAGAAGGCCCCGCGGTCTCGCCCCCCTGCGGTCGGGCGAGCATCTCCTCGGCCTGGCGCAAGGTCGTCTCGCTGGCCTGCTTTCCGGCCATCATGCGCGCAATCTCGAGCGCGCGCTCACCGGCGCCAAGCAGAACGGCGTGTGTGGCGGTCTGGCCTTCAGCCACCACCTTGCGCAGGCTCCAGTGCACCGTGGCCGCGGCGGCCACGAGGGGGAGGTGGGTGACGCAGATGACCTGTCGCCCCGCCGCGCTCGTGGCGATGACACGCAGCCGCGCCGCCACGGCCTCTGCCGCCACGCCGCCGAGACCGGCGTCGACCTCGTCGAAGATCATGGTGGGAATGGGATTGATGCGCGCCAGCACCGACTGGATGGCCAGCATCACCCGCGACATCTCTCCGCCAGAGGCGATCCGCGCCAGCGGTTGGAGCGGCTGCCCGGGATTCGCCGAGATGAGGAACTCCACGGTGTCTGCCCCCGTCGGGCCGACCCTGAGCGGCTCGGTTCCGAGCGCTGGGACAGCCACGCCGTCGACGTCTGGTGTCGTGGTGAAGCTGACGGCAAAGCGCGTGTTGGGCATCTCGAGATCGGTCAGCTCGCGCGCCACATCGCCCTCGAGCGAGAGCGCCGCTTCCCGCCGGAGCTGCGACAGCGCTCCGGCGGCTTCCGCAAGAACGCGCTCGGCGTCAGCGATCTCAGCGTCGAGCGCGGCCGCACGCTCCTGCGAGTGCTCGATGGCGTCGAGCTCCGCGCGGGCGCGACGGCCGTAGGCGATGATCTCGCCAACGGTGGCGCCATACTTCTTCTGCAGTCGCTGCAGGGCCGACAGGCGCTCGTTGACCTGCTCGAGACGATGGGGATGGGCCTCCACGCCCTCGGCGTATCCCGCCACCTCTCGCGCCAGCTCGTCGACCGCCACCGCGAGTGCCGCGGCAGACGCGGCAAGGGGAGAGGCCCCCGCGTCAAGCGGCTCGATCTGTGAGAGCACCTTCGAAATGCGGCCCAGGGCGGTGCGCGCGCCCCCGTCGCCATCGCCGCCGTCGAGAAGCGCAAGGGCCTCCTCGGCCCGCAGGCGGATGCGATCGGCATTGGCGAGAACGCGGCGCTCGGCCTCGAGGCTCTCGAGCTCATCGGGTTCCTCACGCAGGGCCATCGCCTCGATCTCCTCGGCCTCGAAGGTCAGCCACTCCCGCCTGCGCGCGCGCTCCCGCGCCGCTGCCTCGAGGGCCTGACGCTCGTCACGAAGCCGCTTCCACACCTTGTGGCTGCCCGCCACCACGGCACGCTGCTCGAGCAGCGCCGGCCCCGCCAGACGATCGAGGAGATCGAGATGGCGGGCAGGTCGCAGCAAGGCATAGGCGTCGTGCTGACCGTGGATCTCGACCAGCAGGTCTCCCAGCGCCTCGAGCGCGGCCTGGGTCACCAGGGTGCCGTTGACACGATAGGCATTGCGCCCGCTCGCCGCGGTCTCTCGCGCAAGCACGACGCAGCCGTCATCGGTCGAGATGCTCGCGGCCTCGAGATGGGCTGTCACCTCTGGCGAGACATGGGTGAACGTCGCCTCGACCCGCGCCGCGCGGGCGCCGGCTCTCACCAGCGAGGCGCTTCCCCGCGCCCCGAGCACAAAGCCGAGCGCGTCGATGACAATGGACTTGCCCGAACCGGTCTCGCCGGTGAGTACATTCAGGCCTTCGTCGAGGCGCAGCCGCAGATGCTCGATGATGGCGAAATCATGGATGGAGAGCTCGGACAGCATGGATCAGCCTCCGTGAGATCAGCGCATTGAACTTGCTTCAAGGAGAGCCGATTCGATGCACACGTCGAGATCTACTGCAGACCCGGCGCATGCGCCGACAGGTCGGCACCACAGCAGGAACTCCGCATTGCCCGCGGGGCCCAGAATGGGCGAGGGAACCACGCCTTGAGGCGCCAGCCCGCTGTTCCGGCATGCAGCCGCAACCTCGTGCAGCACGCGCCGGTGCACGGCCGGATCTCGCACCACCCCGCCCTTCCCCACATCTCTGGGGCCCGCCTCGAACTGCGGCTTGACCAGCGCGACCAGATGGGCTGACGCGGTCAGCAGGGGGGTGATCGCGGGCACGATCTTCGAGAGCGAGATGAACGAGACATCGGCCACGGCCACATCGATGGGCTCGGGCACCTGATCGCGGGAGAGGTGGCGCGCGTTGACCCGCTCGCTCGAGACGACACGCGCATCCGCGCGCAGACGGGCGTCGAGCTGGCCATAGCCCACGTCGATGGCGTAGACGCGGCGCGCACCTCGCTGCAGGAGGCAGTCGGTGAACCCCCCCGTGGACGCGCCAGCGTCGAGGCACACACAGCCCTCGGGAGCGATGCCGAAGACATCGAGCGCCCGCTCGAGCTTCAGCCCTCCACGGCTCACGTAGGGGCAGGCGGGGCCTTCGACCTCGATGACCGACCCCACGGGAACACGCGCCCCGGCCTTGTCGCCGGAACGCCCGTCGACGCGCACGCGCCTGGCGAGGATGAGCGCCTGCGCGCGTTCGCGGGTGGGCGCGAGACCGCGCTCCACCAGCAGCACGTCGAGGCGCTGCTTGTCGACGCTCAGCGGGATCGCGCGGGCTGCAGCTCGCCGCGGAACGACGGGGCGTCAGCGCTGCAGATGGCGCGCACCTGGGCAAGGATGGCGTCGGCCGAGACCCCTTCCTGCTCGCGCAGGACCGCGGGGGGCGCGTGCTCGACCACGTGGTCGTCGACCCCGATGATGTGCACGGGAACCTGGAGGTTCTGCTCGGCCAGGCACTCGAGAACCGCCGACCCGAAACCGCCCTGACGCGCGTGTTCCTCGAGGGTGACGATGCGCGTGCACTCGCGCGCCATTCGCGCCACCATCTCGGCGTCGATGGGCTTCACGAAGCGCATGTTCACCACCGCGGCCTGAATGCCGAACGACGCCAGCTGCTCGGCCACGAGCAGGCTCGGATAGACGGTGTTGCCATAGGCCAGCAGGGCCACGTCACGCCCCTCGCGCAGCAGCTCGGCCACCCCGATGGGCAGCGACTGCATCACGGGGTCGAGCGCCACACCGACACCCGTGCCACGCGGATAGCGCAGGGCGATGGGGCCGCCTTTGTACTCGACGGCGGTGTAGAGCATGTGCCGGAGCTCGTTCTCGTCTTTCGGGGCCATGACGACCATGTTGGGCAGCGCGCGCAGGTAGGCGATGTCGTACATGCCCATGTGGGTGCCGCCGTCTTCTCCGACGAGGCCCGCGCGGTCCATGGCGAGGACGACGGGCAGGTTCTGGATGCACACATCGTGCACGATCTGATCGTAGGCGCGCTGCATGAAGGTCGAGTAGATGGCGGCCACGGGGCGTATGCCTTCGGCCGCGAGACCCGCTGCGAAGGTCACCGCGTGCTGCTCGGCGATGCCCACGTCGAAGAACCGCTGCGGGAAGGTGTTCGAGAACTCGACGAGCCCCGTGCCCTGGGGCATGGCCGCGGTGATGGCCACCACCTTGGGGTTCGCCTTCGCCAGCTCGACCAGGGTCTTGCCGAAGACCTCGGTGTACTGGGGAATCGATGGCCCCTGGGCGGCCGCACTCTTGCCGGTGGCGATGTCGAAGGCAACCACACCGTGCAGCTTGATGGGATCGTTCTCGGCGGGGGCGTACCCCTTGCCCTTCTGGGTCACCACGTGAACCATGCGCGGGCCCTTCATGCCCTTGACCTTCTCGAAGGTGCTCACGAGCGTGTTCACGTCGTGCCCGTCGAACGGCCCGAGGTAGGTGAATCCGAGCGCCTCGAACAGCACGCCCTGCGTGAGCAGATAGGTGAGATGCTCCTCGAGATACTGCGCGTTGCTGAGCAACGCCTTGCCGATGCCCGGGATCTGCTTGATGAGCTTGCCGACCTCGTCGCGCAGGTGGATGAACGACGGCTGCATGCGGATCTGGGAGAGATAGCTCGAGAGCGCGCCCACGTTCTTGGCGATGGACATCTCGTTGTCGTTGAGAACCACGATCATGTCGGCGTCGAGGTGTCCCGCGTTGTTCATGGCCTCGAAGGCCATGCCCGCGGTGCAGGCGCCGTCACCGATGACGGCCACCACCTGGTTGTCGTGGCCCAGCAGGTCGCGGGCCTTCGCAAAGCCCAGGCCCGCCGAGATCGACGTGCTCGAGTGACCGGCGCCGAACACGTCATGCGGGCTCTCGTCACGGCGCAGGAAGCCGCTGAGCCCCTTGTGCTGGCGGATGGTGTGGAAGCGGTCGCGCCGACCGGTGAGGATCTTGTGGGGATAGGCCTGGTGACCCACGTCCCAGATGATCTTGTCCTTGGGCGAGTCGAAGACGCGATGGAGCGCAACGGCCAGCTCGACGGTTCCAAGGTTGGAAGCGAGATGTCCGCCGACCTTCGAGAGCGTTCCGATGATGAGATCGCGAACTTCCTGGCACAGCACGAGAAGCTCATCGCTCTCAAGGCGCTTCAGGTCGTCCGGACCATTGATCATGTCAAGAAGCTGGGGCATATCGCACTCCTCTGAATCTGAACGGGCGTAAAAATCCCTGCGGCATTCGTCCAAGAGCCCGTGAGTCCTCTATTTTCAGACGAATCTTGCGATTCCGGCCGCGAGAGACGTGTCACTCCTTGCGAAGGAGCAGATACCGCGCGAGCTCGCGCAGCGGCTCGGCGGGGGGACCGAAGCGCTCGAGATGAGCCAGGGCGTCGCGCGTCGCTGTCTCGGCCTTCTGGCGCGAGACCTCGACCCCGAACACCGCCGGATAGCTGGCTGACTCGGTCTTCTCGCCCCAGTCGAGCAGGTCATCGGTGATCTGGAAGACGAGCCCGAGGTTCTCTGCGTAGGCCGTGAGATCGGCCAGCGCGTCCGGGGCGGCGTCGCAGAGCAGAGCCCCCGCCCGCACGGCCCCTCGGATGAGTGCGCCGGTCTTGGCGCGGTGGATGGCCACCACCTCGTCAGCCCCGATGGACGCGCGGCGCATGGCGCGGATGTCGAGAACCTGACCGCCCACCATGCCGTCGAAGCCGGCGCACAGCGCCAGTTCGTCGATGACGGCCAGAACGGCCTCGGGCCGAACCCCCGCGACGCGCGCGTTGAGCGCGGCCACGCGAAAGGCGTCGATGACGAGGGCATCACCGGCCAGCAGGGCCTCGGCCTCTCCAAACTGCTTGTGCACCGTGGGCTTGCCACGACGGAAGTCGTCGTCGTCCATGCAGGGGAGATCGTCGTGCACCAGCGAGAAGGCGTGCATCATCTCCCACGCGCAGGCGGCCGGCATGACGCGGCCGGCCGTGTAGCCGAGGGCCTCGGCGGTGGCCACCGTGAGCACGGGGCGGAACCGCTTGCCCCCAGGGAAGCAGGCGTACGACATCATCTCGCCCACGTCTGCCAGGGTCTGGCGGGGAATGAACGTGGAGAGCGCGGCGTCGATCTCCACCGCTCGCGACGCAATGTATGCTTTCAGGTCGAGAACGCCGTTTTCGAGGGTCATGGGGGAAGCTGCTCCTGCGATGCGCTCGTCGTCGACGCGAGAGGCGCGATGCCGATCTCGCCATTGTCGCCGTCTACGAGCTTCTGGATCTTCGCCTCGGCCGTTGCGAGCTTGCGGGCACATGCGCGAGAGAGCGCAATGCCCGACTCGAACTGCTCCATCGAGCGCTCGAGGCTGAGGTCTCCACGCTCGAGATGGGTGACGGCGCTCTCAAGGCGCGCCAAGGCCTCCTCGAAGGTCAGCGTCTCCAGGTCGGCGGAAGACTGCCCATCATTCGTACCACTCACGGTTTCCCCTCCTTTTCTCTCTCGTCCGGGCGGCCGGAGACCGCCTCGGTCGCCGTGAAGGCGCGCGGTGAGGCCTGCTCGACCGTCACCTGCGCCACCCCGTCGGTGAGCACGAGGTCGAGGTGGCGACCTGCCCACGCCTGCTCGACCCGCGTCACCGCTTCCCCCTCGGCGCTGCGACAGACCACGTAGCCTCTCGCAAGGACCTGCAGGGGACTGAGGGCGTCGAGGCGTCCGACGAGGCGGCCGAGACGGCCCTCCTGTCGCTTCACCTGGTTGCGCACCGCGGTCTCGAGACGCACCTCGAGGTCTGACAGGCGCTGCCGACGACCATCGAGCAGGCGTCCGGGCGAGAGCCGGAGCCGTCGCCGCTCGATGCCGTCGAGGCGCTCCCGGGATCGCTCGCCCGCGCAGGTCGCTCACCGCCTCGAGGCTGGCCTCCCGATCGGGCGTGACCCGCGCGGCCGCTGCGGTGGGCGTGGCCGCGCGCTCGTCAGCCACGAGATCGGCGATGGTGAAGTCGGTCTCATGCCCGACACCGCTCACGATCGGAATCGGGCAGCCCGCGATGGCCCGCGCCACGTCTTCATCGTTGAAGGCGTTGAGCTCCTCGAACGATCCGCCGCCCCGCCCCACGATGATGACATCGATGGACGTGCCGCCCGCGTGCGCCAGGCAGAGGCGGTGAAGGGCCGCCACGACGCTTCGCGGCGCGTCGGCGCCTTGCACGACGGCGGGCGAGAGCAGCACCGAGACCCCGGGATGGCGACGACGTATCGTGGTGAGCATGTCGCGCAGCGCCGCCCCCTGCTCCGAGGTGACGATTCCCACGCGCGTCGGGTACCGGGGGATCGCGCGCTTGCGCGCCGCGTCGAAGAGACCCTCGGCCTGCAGCTTCTCCTTGCGCTGAAGGAACGCGGCGTACAGATCGCCGAGCCCGTCAGGACGAAGATCAGAGACCACCATCTGGTAGTTCCCGCGCGGCTCGTACACCGTGAGGCGGCCGCTGGCCACGACCTTCATGCCCTCGCTGGGCGTGAGCTTGCAGCGCATGGCGTCGCCCTTGAACATGACCGCGCCCAGCTGCGCCCCCTCGTCTTTCAGCGTGAACCAGATGTGGCCGTTGTGGGCGCGCTTCACATTCGACAGCTCACCGCTCACCGACATGCCCGCGAGGCTGAAGTCGCCTTCGAGCACCCCCTTGATGTACGACGTGAGCTCGCGCACGGTCCAGACGTTCACACCCGCACCCCCCATCGCGGCGCAGCGGCACCGAGCGACGTGAGCACCTGACGCAGGGTGGGTCGCATGAGCTCGGCCCACAGCGCGTACCCGATGGGAGACGGGTGGAAGCGGTCGGCGCTGAAGCAGGTCTGGTCGCCTCTGAAGGGGATGGGAACGTGCCAGACGTTCGGGAGGCAGTCGACCATGGCCCGCAGCGCGCGATCGAACTGCCGCGAGCGCAGGTGCACCAGCGTGCGCAGCGGCTGGGGAAAGGCCGGGAAGCATCCCAGCGGCGGCACGCCGGAGACGAGCACCGGTACCTCGTCGCCGAGGTGGCCGCGAGCCGTCTCGATGAGGCGGTGCATGCCATCTGTGAAGCGATGAGGGCCGTTCACCAGGATGATGTCGTTCACCCCCAGCGACACCACCAGCAGGTCGGCTCGATCCCCCTCGAGCGCGGGGGCCAGCCGTGCGGCGCAGACCGCCGCGGTGACTCCGTTCCTTCCCAGGGCGCGCCAGGAGACGGTCTGCCCGGTCTCCTCGGCCACCATGGCGGCCATGCGTCCGGACAGGGCCTGCTCGTGCGTGGGCGCACCTGTGCCCGCGACGGTGGATTCCCCGAGGAGCACCACCCGGAAGGTGGGGAGACCGTCGCCCACCACGCCCTCGCCAGGACCCTCGGCCGGCGGGAAGCGGGGCATGATCTTGTTCATGTGCAGGGCCTGGGCGAACATCACCGAGAGCAGAAGCGCGCCCGCGCCCCCCGCGATGGCCAGGGGGGCGCCCAGAGAGCGAGGCAGGGACATGATCTTGCGAGACGTCTTTCTCGAGGAGGTCTCCCCCCCCGCGCAACAGGCGCGAAGCGGGAGGGGGCATTCTTCGTCGGAACCCTCCTCGCGCCTGCCTGCGTGCCAGAGATCGTGCGCGCACCCCGAGGCGCACCCCGCGGCGCACACCGCGGCGCGCGCGTGGAGAGAAGCCAGAGAGGGTTCGCGGCCTGCATCCCGAACCCCCCGAAATCCTTTCCCGCGGAGCCGACATGCCCACCCTTCCCGCCTCGCAGTACAAAGAATCGTCCATCCGGGTCCTCAAGGGGCTCGAACCGGTGCGCCAGCGCCCCGGCATGTACACCCACACAGACAGCCCCTTCCACATCATCACCGAGGCCATCGACAACGCCTGTGATGAAGCCCTGGCCGGCTCGGCGAAGCACGTCGAGGTGATCCTGCACGCCGATGGCTCGGTGACCGTGGGCGACGACGGACGCGGCATTCCCGTGGGCATCCATCCGGAAGAGGGCAAGCCCACGGTCGAAGTGGTCTACACCCACCTGCACGCGGGCGGCAAGTTCGACAAGGCCGACGGCGGCGCGTACTCGTTCGCGGGCGGCCTTCACGGTGTTGGCGTGTCGGTGACCAACGCCCTCTCGCTCAAGCTCGAGGTCGAGGTGAAGCGTGAAGGCGGGCATCACCGCATCGTCTTCAACGACGGCGAGGTGGTCGAACCGCTGCGCCGCATCGGCGACGTGGGCTCTCGCACGTCCGGCACCCGCCTGCGCATCTGGCCGAACCCGAAGTACTTCGACAGCGCGAACATCTCGGCGAGCGACATGGAGCGGCTGCTTCGCTCGAAGGCGGTGCTGCTCTCGGGCGTGAAGCTGTCGCTCACTGTCGAGAAGACGGGCGACACCCGCACCTGGAACTATCCGGGGGGGCTGGTCCAGTACCTGGGCGAGCAGCTGGGCGAGACCCCGACCGTGCTGCCCTTCTTCGAGGGCCAGAAGTACGCGAGCCGCGCAACCACGGGCGAGGCCTTCGCCGATGGCGAGGGGGCGCAGTGGGTGGTGGCCTTCACCGAAGAGGGCGCGACGGTACGCGAGTCGTTCGTCAACCTCATTCCCACCCAGGGCGGAGGAACCCACGAGGCCGGCCTGCGCGAAGGCCTCTACGTCGCGGTGAAGAGCTTCATCGATCTGCACAACCTGCTCCCCAAAGGGGTGAAGGTGATGCCCGAAGACGTCTTCTCGCGCGCCAGCTTCATCCTCTCGACCAAGGTGCTCGATCCGCAGTTCCGAGGGCAGACCAAGGAGCAGCTCACGAGCCGCGACGCCGTGAAGCTGGTGTCGCTCATGACCCGCACGCCGCTCGAGCAGTTCCTGCACGAGCAGCCCGAGCATGGGCGGCGCCTTGCCGAGCTGTGCATCCGACAGGCCCAGAGCCGGCAGCGCGCGGCGCAGAAGGTCGAGAAGAAGAAGGGCTCCGGCGTGGCCGTGCTGCCCGGCAAGCTCACCGACTGCGAGTCGCAAGACGTCACGCGCACCGAGCTGTTCCTGGTCGAGGGCGACTCGGCGGGCGGCTCGGCGAAGCAGGGGCGTGACAAGGCGTTCCAGGCCATCCTGCCGCTGCGCGGCAAGGTGCTCAACACCTGGGAGCAGGAGCGTGATCGTCTGCTTGCCAACGCCGAGATCCACGACATCTCCGTGGCCATCGGCATCGACCCGCACGGCCCCAGCGATTCCCCCGACCTCAGCGGCCTGCGCTACGGCAAGATCTGCATATTGGCCGACGCCGACGTCGACGGCCGTCACATCCAGGTGCTGCTGCTCACCTTGTTCTTCCGCCACTTCCCCCGTCTCGTCGACAACGGGCACATCTTCGTCGCCCAGCCCCCCCTGTTTCGCGTCGACGCCCCGGGTCGCGGCAAGAACAAGCCCCCGCGCAAGCTGTACGCCCTCGACGATGGCGAGCTGCGGTCGATCGAAGACCATCTGCGCAAGGAAGGGTTCAAAGAAGGATCCTGGAGCGTGTCGCGCTTCAAAGGCCTGGGCGAGATGAACTCCGAGCAGCTGTGGGAGACCACCATGGATCCTGACACGCGGCGCCTGCTTCGCATCGAGACCGAGCGCGAGGGCGTGACGTCGATACGAAACAAGATGAACATGCTGATGTCGAAAGGTGAGGCGGGTAGCCGGCGGCAGTGGCTCGAGCTCCACGGGAACGAGGCTGAAGCCGACATCTGAATTCCCACCCCAAGGGGGAGGGGGCGAGCCCCCGTCAATTGGAGGAACAGACGCATTGCTGACCGCGGGCACGGTCTTGAACGGGCGCTACACCATCGAGACGGTCTTGGGCCAGGGGGGCATGGGGGCCGTGTACCTGGCCTTCGACAAGACCCTGGGGGGCAAGAAGGTCGCCGTCAAGGAGATGGCGGTGCAGATCCACCGCCCCGATGACCGCGACCGCGCCCTTGCGCAGTTCCGTGAGGAAGCCCGCCTGCTGGCATCGCTCGAGCATCCGCGCCTCGTACCGGTCACCGACTTCTTCGAAGAGGGAGAGAACGCGTACCTCGTCATGGGGTACGTCGATGGGCGCACCCTGGCGGAGGCGTCGGTCGAGGGCGATGTGCCGCTGAGCGAGGTGGTCGGCTGGATCGACCAGATCGCCGACGTGCTCGAATACCTGCACGAGCACGAACCGCCCGTTCTGTTCCGCGATCTGAAGCCCGGCAACGTGATGCTCGATCGGCGAGGGCAGGTTCGCCTCATCGACTTCGGCATCGCACGCGCGCTGGAGGCCGGGCAGAGCACCAGCACGTTCCTCAAGGGCGCGGGCACCGCCGAGTTCGCCCCACCGGAGCAGTTCGGCGGCAGGGGAACCGATCCGCGATCCGACATCTACGCGCTGGGCGCCACCATGTACGACCTCACCACGAGTGAGCTGCCCCCCGTTTCGGTGAATGTCATGACCGGCGAGACCCCCCCTCCGAATCCGCGTCGGGTGAATCCCGCCATCCCCCCTCCCCTCGACGCCATCATCGTGAAAGCCATGGCGCTGCGCAAGGAAGACCGCTACGCATCAGCGCGCGAGGTCCGTCTCGCCCTCTCGCGCATTTCGCCAGAGCTGCTGCGCGGCTCGAGCCGGCCCGGTGGCGCCGTGCAGGCAGCACCGGTCTCTCCCTCGACGCCCCCCGTCCCCGGCCACGAGGGCGACGATCCTGTCGCGGCGAGGGCCACCGACCATCTCCCTCCAGCGGGCGGCCCCACGGTCCGGAGCGTGCCACCGCTCGCAGACCGCTCGCACACCGTGCGCGTCGACGCCGGTCTCGCCGCTGGAGCGGCCATCGCGTCACCGCGACCCTGGCGCGGGATGGCCGTGGTCGGGCTCATCGCCGCCCTGCTCGTGGGCGCCCGGTTTTGGTTGCGTCCCGCTTCGGCGAACCACCTGCGCATCACGAGCACGCCGCCAGGCGCCAGGGTGAGCATCGACGGCACGGTCGAGGGTGAAGCCCCGCTCACCCTCAACCATGGCGAGGTGACCGTGGGCGAGCACACCATCGCCCTCACGAAGAACGGCTATCAGACCGAGACGTTCCGCTTCATCGCGCGCGACGGGCGCTTCGAGCCCGACAAGGCGTTCCGCGGCCGCAGCAGCACCGCGCAGGAGCGTCAGGGGCCGGTCACCACCCTCGATGTCGCCTTGCGACAGACAACCGGAACGTTGGTGATGAAGGTCACGCCGGAGGTCTTCGCGCTTCGCGTCGACGGCCAGCGTGTCGACGCCGCCAACAATGCCTCGGTGACGCTCCCCCCCGGACACCACAGCGTCACCGTGAGCGCAAAGGGACGCCGGTCGCTCGAGACGACCGTCGAGATCGCGCCCGATCAAGCCGTGCCCCTGGTCGTCACGCTTCCCGCCGTGACAAGCACCCTGGTGGTCGAGTCTCCCACGCGGGGCGCCACGGTGAAGATCGACGGCGATGCGGGCGCCCCCGCCCCCCGCGCCGCGTCGCTGGGCCCAGGCCGCCATCACGTGACGGTGGAGAGAGCCGGGTTCGTCTCGCAGAGCACTGACGTGACGCTCTCCGAGGGGCAGACCGAGACGCTCATCGCAAGCCT
>RGZZ01000061.1 GCA_010028905.1 Pseudomonadota bacterium
TGAGAAGAGGCCACGCCCGCCCGACACCGAGCCCGTCGAACGCGGACCCGTCGTCGTGCTCGCCGTAGCGATCGTCGCTCACGCGATGCCACGACGATCCATACGGCGTCTCCACCCCGAGCACATCGTCGACCACCCGCAGGGAGTCGCAGATGCGCGGATCGTCCGGTGCGCGAAGCCCGAAGCGCACGAGGGCCAGGACGTCCGGGGTCACCACCGCCTCCGCCGCCCCCCGCAGACGAAGCGGATCGAGAACAGGACGGGGGGTGCTGAAGGCGCGCTCGTCAGCGGGCGCGATGCGCACGTAGTACCCATCCACACCGACCCAGCGCGCCACGTCGGTGTCTCGCACGTATGCCCACGCGTCGATGCCCTCGTTCCAGATGTCAGCGGTCTCACGCAGGTATGCGGCATCCGATGGCTCGCCGTGGGCCTCGGCCATGTCGGCGGCCACGAGCAGCGCCGCCACCACCGCGGCGAGGGTGAAGGGGGAGGTGCCCGGATCGGTCTCCGTGCGATCGGCCTGGAGCACAGGACCGCAGCGCGCGATGAACGTGACCGCGCGACGCACCATGGGCCACAGCCGCTCGAGGGCGTCCCCCCCGTCGAGAATCCCGTGCCGCTGCGCGAGCTCGACCAGCAGGATGGTGAGTGCGGGCTCGTCCATCTGACCGTGGTTGAGCAGCGGCCGCCCGCTCGGAGTCGAGCTCTGGGCCCAGTGCCCCTCGCTCTCCTGCGTCGCGCAGAGGTAGTGCAGAACGCGGAGCGCCTCCGCGCGCGCACCCGCAGCGATGAACGCCCCTCCCGCCAGCGCCAGGTCGCGCGGCCAGACGAGATGGTAGTCACCGAGCGTGGTGCTGCCCTTCTCGAAGCCCCAGGGGATGGAGAGGCTCGGAATCACCGCACCGGGGAAGCGCTTGTCTTCGTGGACGCGAAGCGCCATGACGCTGCGCCGATACAGGTCGCCCTCACGCGGCGCCTGGCGATCGAGGGGAACGAGAGACGATTGCAGCTGCTCCCATCCGACGACATAGGTCTTGCACGCCGCCTCGAACCCATCGAGGAGGCTCTGAGAGACCTGCAGGGCCGCTTCCTCGGCGGTGGCGCCGAAGCCCAGGGCGATGTCCACGCCCACACGGGCC
This sequence comes from Pseudomonadota bacterium, assembly GCA_010028905.1. Taxonomy (NCBI): domain Bacteria; kingdom Pseudomonadati; phylum Pseudomonadota; species Pseudomonadota bacterium. The sequence goes on from RGZZ01000061.1 coordinate 1,143, forward strand.
GCCTCGGCGTCGATCTCGCCCGTAAGGGCCACGTTGCCGTTCTCGGCACGCTCGTAGCGCCACTCCAGGCGCTTGTGACGATGCAGGTCCTGCCACCCGTCAGACACCCCGACGAACCCCACCGACGCTGCGGTCCAGGGCGTGCTGCACGCCACCGCCAGGGCGATGTCACCGCGCTGGGCGAAGAGCATGGGCACGCCGCGATGCTCCCCCACCCAGGCGTGGTTGTCGGCGCCGCTGTTGCCGATGTGGGGCGCCACCAGGAGATAGAGCCGCGCGGTCGAGGCAAGGTCGCCATGCGGGGTGAACCGTGTGCGCTGCAGGAGAACGCTGCGCCGTGGATCGCAGACGACCTGCTTGGTGATCTCGTACCGGCCGCTTCGGCATCGGTTGACGAGGCGATACGCAGGAACCCCGTCTGCCAGAGGCGTGACCAGGCTCTCCACGTCGCGCTTCTCCTCAGAGAAGAGCGCCGACCCGTCTGTGACGATGAGGCCCGCGTCGCGCAGGCACGCAACGTCGACCGACGGATGGTACACCTCGTTGAGGATGCCGTGGCTCAAGGTGAACCAGACGAGGCTCGAGTTCCAGAGCGCGGTGCCGACGCCCGTCTTGGCGGTGGAGGTCCAGCGCGGACTGCTGCCCGGCGCCCCTGGCGCGTGAGAGGTCATGCGCTGGTTCGCGTTCGTGCCTGCTCCGCAGCGCTCCTGCCCGCGACCCGCCTGCGCGTGGAGGGGCCAGGCGCGACCTCACGCCCGCCGCGCGCGCTACACGGGCCTCGCATACGAACTTCTGACGTCGCGCACACACACCGCTAACACGGCGCATATGCCGTGCTAACGAGACGTGCGTATGATGAGGGCACAACAGATTCAACGCAGGAGGTTGACAGAGATGATCTCGATCTGGGATGCCCACAAGGAGAACCTCTCGCTGCGCGATGCGATGAACCACCTCATCGAGCAGTCGTTCGTACCCGCCTCGCTGAGCCCACGGAACGGCGTGGCGCTCGACGTGACGGAGTCGCCAGAGGAGTTCGTGGTCCGCGCCACCGTGCCCGGCACGAGCAAGGACAACATCGACGTGCGGTTCGAGGGCGACACGCTCACCATCCGCGCCCGCCTGCAGTGCGAACCCGCCCGCGAGAACGAGCGGTTCCTCCTGCGCGAGCGGTTCAGCGGCGAGGTGAGCCGGAGCGTCACCTTCCCGGTCCGCATCGACGCGGAGAAGGCCGCAGCCGACTACAAGGACGGGGTGCTCACCCTGACCCTCCCCAAATCGGAGTCTGTGAAACCGCGGACGATCAAGATCGGCTGATCCAACCATCCCCAACGCCCCCCATACGAGGGGCAGACCCCTCCCCTCCCCGTGAAAAAGGGCCTGTCCGATGTGGACAGGCCCTTTCATCTCTTCACACCGAACCGCTCGCTCGGTGGACGATTGCGAGAAGCGCAGCCGAAAGCCGCACTTCCGGCAATCGTTCTGGGCGAAAACCGACCTCTTCGGCCGTTCTCCTAGAAGAGAAGTGCGTACTCGCTCTCCTTGCCGCTCTGGCGGACGCGCATCGACAGCCGACCATCGGCTCCGCGGCGCATCTCGACGACCCGATCGGAGTCTTCGTCGGCGAAGGTCACCACGTCGCCCTGACGGGTCAGGGTCCCGGTCATCACCAGACCGCCCACGGGCCAGAACGTCTCGATGGCCACGCGGACACGGCCCTCAGACAGCGATGTGACGCTGAGACGGGGCGACAGCAGATGATCGAGACGCACGCTGATCTCGGTCGACGTGCGCACGATCTGGCCGTGATCGGCCTCGTAGGGAGAGGTGGCGTAGCAGCGGAAGCTGCCGCGGGGGATCCAGCGGTCGGCGATGGCCTCGAGTCCGACAGCCTCAGCGGCGACACCGCCGCGGTCCAACGTGCCCACACCCTGGGCACGCTCGATGGTCACGGTCACTTTCTTCACCTCGCAGTTTGATGGGTCGTGACGCGGCGATGGTTGGAGCGTCGAACGCTCGAACGCCCCCAGGGACAGCCCACGAGACAAGCTCGCGACCCGTCAGGGATCCCTCTCCAGGCACACAACGCTCCCCAGTATAGCGGTTCGTCCCGCTCCTGTAAATAGGGGCCTCCATCGCAATGGCCCGCACGCCAGGCGGAGCCCTCAGTACCGATCTCCCACCGTCAGGTACACGTTCGCCACGCCGCTGCCCGTGACGGCGCCCTCGAGGCGAATCAGCCCGACGGGGCTCTGCACGTGCAGACCGACACCGCCCCCCGCACCGTTGCCCGGCTTTCCGCGCACCAGGCCGGGGCGACCGTGCACCTTGCCCTGACTGTCGAAATCATCGGCGAAATCGATGAACATCGCGCCGCGCAGCTTCAGATCGGTTCCGAAGAGGCTCGCCTCGCCGAGAGGGAAGCGATATTCGAGCGTGCTCTCGACAAAGCCCTGGGCCGCGCCGAGTGCACCCGCAGACCAGCCTCGCACCGAGTTGACCCCGCCCAGGGCGTAGGCGTCGTAGGGCGGAACGTCTCCGAGCGCCAGCCCGGACTGCAGGTTGAAGATGAGCGACTGGCCGTGACGTCCCACGTCGAAGAACTGGGTCCAGTTCCCGCTGAGACGGGTGGAGTGGATGGGGTCGGGACCGATGGGAAGGGTCTGATCGAATCCGAACCGCAGCTTGGTGCCCCGCGTGGGGAACTGGAGGTTGTCGAGCGTGCTGTAAAGCCCGACGACGCGAGCGCTCAGCAGCTGATCGGTTCCGTTCGGGCGCATCGTGAGCGGGTCACCGAGCTGATCGACCGGTGTCACCTGTCCGGTGAAGGCCCCGGACTGCACGGTGACCTGCCGGTATCCGAGCGCAGCCGCCAGCCGCAGCTCGGGAGAGAGGGGCAGTGCGTACTCCACTCCTCCACCGACCTGACAGGTCCACGGATGGGCGCCGCGCGGATCGAGAAGTCCCACTGGCACAGGGCCGCCCTCAAAGGCCAGCGTGCGGGCGCGCCAGGTGAAGACGTTTGCGGTGAGCACGCCAGGCCCGGACGCGGGGCGCCACGACCAGCTCAGGTCGGCGCCCAGCTGCGTGAGGTCGGCCGCGGCCTCGAGCAGGAAGCGCTGGGCGGGCGCGGGCCTGACCGCGAGGTACACGGGCAGGCTCACCGTCGACAGGCTGTAGTTTCCGGGCAGGAGCACCGGGATCCGGGTGGGACCGAAGAGCGCCGTGGGATCGGGCTCGAGGGTGCCGAAACCGAAGCCCTCATCGCTCCCGAGGTTCATCTGGCCTCCGGTGGGCCCTTGGAACTCTGACCGCGACGTGCTCGGTGGGCGCTCAGGCTGCTCGCCGCCCGCCTGTGCCGGAGGGGCGGCCTTCTTCCCCGCCTGGGCGCACACAGGCAGGGTGAGGGCTGACAAGATGACGAGCAGATGGAGCAGAGACGTCACGAGTGCGCGAAACCGCGGGTGCATTCTCGAATCCTCTCGTTGGGCAGTGAGCCGATGGTAGAGGCACAGCGCGGAGAAAGTCAATGCCTCGAAGGCAGACACCCATGCGACATGGTCTGATAGGCGTCAATCCTCTGCCGGATGTTAAAGAAACGTCAATTCCCTCTGTGGGGTCGGGGGTGTACGATGCAAGCAAGGAAGGCTGGGAGTGGACCGCGCGCCACGCCCATGGACAGGACGTGCCCGCATGCAGATCTCTCGCACATCGGCGCCGGCCAGGGCGGCACAGGCGCCCCCCGCGCCATCCCCCGCGCCCGCGGACGTAGCGGTGAGCAGCAACGCCCAGGACACCACGGTGCTGTCGAACGGCGCCGCTTCCGTCAAGAGCCAGACTGCCGCGCCCCTGCGCACCGCGAAGGTCGCGTTCAAGAAGAACCCGCCGCAGCCTGTCAGCGGTGCGTACGTCTATGCCGACAGCGACAGCAGGGTCCACGGCGCACTCCCCTTCGCCGCCGCAGCGAGCACCGTCGCCGTGTTCGAGAGCGCCCTCGGCAAGCCCATCACGTGGTCGTTCCACCGAGACCGTCTCGACGTGGTCCCGGATCGAGGACAGAACCTCAACGCCTTCTACGACGCCTTCGACGGGACGCTGAACTTCTTCCATGCGGTCGACCCGCGCCGGGGGCACACCATCTACACCGGCGACTCCGGTGAGGTGGCCTCGCACGAGACCGGGCACGCCATCCTCGACGCCCTGCGCCCGGGCTACCTGCAGTCGTTCGGCTACGACACCCGCGCCTTTCACGAAGCCTTCGGCGACGTCACGGCCATGATCATGAGCCTGCGCGACGAGCGCACCCTCGATCTGGTGATGGCACAGACCAACGGCGATCTGTCGAAGCCGAACGCGGTGGCCGCCATGGGCGAGCAGCTGGGCATGGCCATCAACCACAACGCGGGGCAGAACGTCACGGGCGGACCGTGGCTTCGCAACGCCATCAACACGTTCACCTGGGCCAGGCCCTCATCGCTGCCCACCATCGGCGGACCCGACCAGCTCGGCAACGAGGAGCACAGCTTCTCCCGGCTCTGGACCGGCGCCACCTACGACGTGCTTCGCGGAATCGTGAACCGCAGCACCGCAGCGGGAATGCCGGCGCGCGACGCGCTGCGGGCCGCGGGCGATGAGCTCCTCACCATCTACGTGAACCTGTTCAAGACAGCCCCCCAGGGCGAGTTCACCTACAAGGACATGGCCCTGGCCATGATCAAGGCCGACCGCAGCTACAACAGCGGTCGCAACGCCGACCTCATGACCCAGGTGTTCACCCGTCGCAAGATCATCCCCCGCGACGCTGTCGAGAGCCTGGTCACGGAAGCGCGCCCCCGCGAAGACCACGCGCCCCTCAGCGCCGACCCTGGCACGTTCGACCTGCAGGTGACGCTGCGAGGCGACGGGTTTGGCATGTTCGACGGGGCGGTGGTGGAGGTACCGATAGACGCCGACGGCGCGCTCACACAGAGCACCGAGGTGGGCGATCGGTTGCGCGAGAGCATGCGCGCGCTGATCGCCGCGGGACGCATCAAGTACACCGAACCCAACCAGAAGCTCGAGAAGCGTGACCTGTTCGACAGCGAAGGTCGGCCCTACGTCGGCGTGGTGCGGTGGCTCGACGGTCGCATGCGCATCGAGCGAACCGCCATCGCGAGCTGAACCACCGCGCTACAAGGTGAAACGCGGGTGGGCGGCGGGCGACCAGGGCAGCGTCTCGCCCAGCAGCATCTCCACCGCAGGCCGGGTGTAGGGCATGGCCGTGGGATAGACGTAGCCACGATGGGCCGGATAACGGCCCATCAGCTCGCGGTAGCGGTCGTACAGCGGCACCTCGCTCGCGTCGGCGTACGGTCGCGCCGTCTCGCGATAGACGCAGAAGTCCCACTCGATGGGCTGACGCGCGTAGCGTCCGAAGACGCGGCACGCGAAGGGCCGGCGCGCGTATACCGTGCAGCCGCTGGCCTGCGAGTAGAAGGGGCATGTGAAGCGAGAGAAGGCATGGCGGCGATCCGGCGCGTGCTCGTCGAAGCGCGACTGCGCGCCGACGCGTCCGAGGGCCGGCGTGCTCATGGCGTATGCATACTCGAGGTCGGAGCATGTCATGTAGAGCGGCGGCCCTTCGCAGCAGCGCCCGCACCCGGCACACGATCCGCGCGGCGTCGGCAGGTCGCGCGTCTCTTGCTCAAATGCGTCATAGAGCTGCTGCAGCTCGCTGAACAGGTCCTGTTGCGTCTCAGGGGGAAGCTCGAAGAACGACATGCCCATCTGTTCGCCATCGTGGCGCGCGTTCTTGCCTGGTCGCGCGCCCGCCGAGGGCAGATCGGCAGGAGAACGCACGCTCGCGCGAAGGAATCTCATCCATCGCCCACGCTGACAGAGAGGACCCGTCATGGCATTCGAACAGAACCTCATCACCGAGTGGCCCGACATCGAAGCCCTGCTGCGCACGGTGAGACGCGTGGCGGTGCTCGGAATGAAGACCGAGGTCCACGCCGATCAGGCGGCGTGGTATGTGCCCGAGGCCCTGGCCAGGGCTGGCGTCGAGATCGTGCCCGTGCCGGTGTACTACCCGGAGGTGACGCACCTGATGGGGCAGCCCGTCTATCGCAGGCTGGTCGACGTGCCCGGCGACCTCGACCTCGTCGACATCTTTCGTCGGCCAGCCGATGTGACGGGGCACGTCGACGATATCATCGCCAAAGGACCGCGCATCGCCTGGATGCAGTCCGGCATCCGCAACGACGAAGCCGCCGAGGCACTTGCCCGCGCGGGCATCAAGGTGGTGCAGAACCGATGTCTCATGGTCGACTACGGGCGCGTTGCGCGCTGAGCCTGCGCCCCTCAGCTGAGGGCGGCCACCACCGCCATGGCACGCGTTGTGACGTCGCCGATATCACTCACGGGGTAGTGATCGAGAACGAGCACCCCCTGCTCGAAGCGAACGCGCGAAGCCACGGTCTCATAGCAGACCACGACGCGTCGAAGCACCTGGGCGAGGGGCGGACGAGAAGCGTCGAGCCGCAGCGCCGCGAACGCATCGATGAGGGGTTGGAAGTACACCTTCTCCAGCGCCTCTTCGTAGTGCTCGGCGTAGGCATCGACGTCGAGACTGGCCCAATCGACCTCGACGTCGACCTCGAAGCCCGCGGCTTCGTCGATCTGTGCCTTCAGCCCGGGATAGCGGTGCTCCTGGAACGCGCGGATGGCGCGTCGCTCTTCCATACCCATGCCTCCCCGTTCCCTTCGACATCGCCGCGGTCCTCTCTCCCGCGAAACGCCCCTCTCTTCAGGCTGCGAGGCCTCGCATGCGCCTGACACGAGCGTGCCTGGCGAGCCTCTGCCTCGCTGCAGCCCTGACCGTCCTCGCACACGACGGTACCGCCGCGGCCCCCTCCGCTCGGAGCGCCGTCGCCCAGAGCGGTGGGGCAACCGCTGACGAATCCGCTCTCCTCGAACGCCTCGAGGGCATCGTGAATCGGCTGATCCCCGTTGTGGGCGGCGATGGAATCTACTGGCGCGTTCGCATGACCTCGAATCCGGTGCCCAATGCCTACGCCCTCCCGAACGGTCTCCTGGTGGTGCATCGCGGATTGCTGGAGAACCTCCCCGGCACCTCTCCCCTTCAAGACGACGAGCTCGCCTTCGTGCTCGCCCACGAGATGATGCACGTGGCACTCGGTCACGCCAGCCGCGCCGCCTCCGTCGACCGTGGCCTCTGGCGAACCCTGGCCAGGAGCGGCGTGAATCGCTCTCCGCTGGGCAATGTCACCGCGGCCGTGCTAAGACAAGGCGCATCGGCATCCTACTCGCGCGAGCTCGAGACGCAGGCCGATCACGAGGCCCTCCTGTGCGTGGCACAGGCGGGCTTCTCACCAGAGGCCGCGCTCACGCTCTTCGAACGCATGCAGCAGTTCGAGCAGACGCGCCCCGCCACGTTGCGCATCTTCCACACCCATCCGCGCACGGCCGACCGTTCGGCGAACGTGCGCGCGTGGCTGGACGCGCATCCCTCCTCTGGCAGCAGCCTGCTCGGCGGGAAGCCCCCACAGGCGTTGCCCGTCACCGTCGTGATGCTGGGCGACCGCGGGCTGGCCGACGCGCTCGCCCCGACCGCGGCGAACGCCGAGACCGAGCAGACGCGAAACCTGCTCGCGGAGAAGGTTCCACCGACCTGGACCGAACGTCTCAGCGCAGCCCTTGCCCCGATGCGCGCATTCACGAATCTGGTGATGCTTGCCCCTTCCGCCCCCCCGTTCGACCGGGACGCGCTGCTGCGTGACGCGGCGGCGCACCCGTCCACCCTCGTGCTGGCCCTGGCGCTGAACGACGTCAAGCAGACGAACATGCCATGGCCAGGGGGATGCGTATACGCGGTCCACGTGCGCTTGTCGGCGTTGCTCATCCGACCCGGCGACGGCCACGTCATCGATCGAATCGAGCTGCAGGCGTCGCGTGAGGCGACCCTGTCCGGACAAGGGGGGCAGACGCGGGAAGACGTGATCTCGGAAACCCTGGTCCGCGCCCTTCGCCCGATGGAAGCCTTGACGCGCAGCACCCTTCGTGCCTTGTCGGCATCGCCGAGGCCGGGCGGGGAAGGGCTGCCCTCGAAGCCGGCGCCCGCCGAGGAGATCGCACCGGCGACTGCGAAGCCCGCCCTCCCAGATCACGCGGGAGACGAGAGATGAAGCAGCGCGTCGCAATCCTTGGAAGCGGCAACATCGGCACAGACCTCATGATGAAGGTGCTGCGACGAGACGGCGCCCTCGAGATGGGGGCCCTGGTGGGCATCGACCCGACGTCAGAAGGCCTGGCGCGGGCCCGACGCCTGGGCGTTGAGGCCATCGTGGGCGGCGCGCAGGCGCTGCTCGACAGCCCCACGTGCCGCGACATCGGCATCGTCTTCGACGCCACCTCCGCGAAGGCCCATCACGCGCACGCCCCGCTGCTCACCGCGCGGGGCCTGCGCGTCGTCGATCTCACCCCCGCCGCCATCGGCCCCGCCGTGGTGCCGGTCGCCAACCTCGAGCAGCACCTCGACGCGCCCAACGTGAACATGATCACCTGCGGCGGCCAGGCCACCGTGCCGATGGTCTGGGCCGTGCGCCGCACCGGCGCCACGGTGGGCTATGCCGAGATCGTCTCGTCCATCGCCAGTCGTTCGGCTGGGCCGGGCACGCGGGCCAACATCGACGAGTTCACCGTGACCACGGCGCGGGCGCTCGAGACCATCGGTGGCGCGGCACGCGGGAAGGCCATCATCGTGCTGAACCCGGCCGAACCGCCCATCTTGATGCGCAACACCGTGTACGTGCTGGTGGAGGGCGACGCCGACATCGACGCGCTGCGTGCCTCCATCCGCGAGATGGAGGCTGCGGTGGCCGCCTACGTCCCCGGCTACCGCCTCGTGCGAGACCCCATCTTCGAAGACCGTCGCGACGACCCGGTGCGCGTGCCGGGCGAGCCCCCGCGTCGTGGGTGGAAGATCACCTGCCTGCTCGAGGTGCGAGGCGCAGGGCACTACCTGCCGGCGTACGCCGGCAATCTCGACATCATGACCGCCGCCGCCCTGCGCGTGGGCGAGCGCATGGCCGAGCGCGTCAGCGCCGCGGTCTGAAGAGGAACGACCGATGCTCATCGTCAACGACGTCACCCTGCGCGACGGAATGCACGCACTGTCGCACCAGTACTCGGTCGACCAGATGGTGGCCATTGCCCGCCGTCTCGACGCGGCCCGCGTTCCTCTCATCGAGGTATCGCACGGCGACGGCCTGAACGGCAACTCGTTCAACTATGGCTTCTCGGCCCACACCGAGGCCGAGTACATCACCGCGGTGAAGGCCGAGCTCAAGCACGCGCGGCTGGCGGCGCTTCTGCTTCCGGGCATCGGCACGGTGCGCGATCTGCGCGAGGCACGAGCGCTGGGTGTCGATACCGTGCGCATCGCCACCCACTGCACCGAAGCCGACATCGCCGACGAGCACATCGAGGCCGCCCGCGAGCTGGGCTTCGACGTGGCAGGCTTCTTGATGATGGCGCACATGATCTCAACGACCGAGCTGGTCGAGCAGGCGTGTCGCATGGAGTCGCGGGGCGCGCACTGCGTCTACGTGGTCGACTCGGCCGGCGCGCTGCTCATGCACGAGACACGAGATCGGGTGCGGGCGCTGAAGCAGTCGCTCGCCTGCGAGGTGGGCTTCCACAACCACAACAACCTCTCGCTGGGCGTGGCCAACACGGTCATCGCCGTCGAGGAAGGGGCCGATCGCGTTGACGCGTCGCTGGCTGGCATGGGGGCGGGAGCGGGCAACTGCCCCCTCGAGGTGCTCGTGGCCGTGCTCGCGCGAATGGGGGTCGAGACCGGCATCGATCTCTACCCGCTCATCGATGCCGCCGATGCCATCGTTCGCCCGCTGCAGACGCGCCCCGTGCAGACCGACGGCAACGCGATCATGCTCGGCTACGCGGGGGTGTACTCATCGTTCCTGCTGCACACCGAACGCGCCGCGAAGCGCTTCGGCGTCGATCCGCGCGACGTGCTGATCGAGCTCGGGCGCCGCAAGATGGTGGGCGGTCAAGAAGACATGATCGTCGACGTGGCCCTGCAGCTGGCCGGTCGTCGCGAGGGCGCCCCCGCGTCAGCCTGAGGCGCGCAGCACGCCCGCCAGAGCGTCGAGGGGCAGCCCGAACACGGTGTTCCCATCTCGTCCGACCATGTCGGTGCCGGCGAACAGGGCATTGACGATGGCCTCCTCAACGGCCTCCACCACCCCATCGAAGAGGGGGTTCAGCCGCGACTCGTCGACCGACTCTAGCAGGCGCGGACCCTGAGGCGGCGGGGTCACCATGACGTTGCGCGTCGAGAACGCCAGGGCGAAGTCGCCGCTGCCCCGATTGCCCTTGCCGCCCGTGCGGGCCACTCCGAGCCAGGCGCGCTGCGCCAGGCGCGAGAGAGCGCGGGCGTCGAGCGGAGCGTCGGTGGCGATGACGAGAATGAACGAACCCTCCGGCTCAGGGCTGCCCGCGCGATCAAGCGGCATGCGATCGGTGAGCAGGTCGCCGAGCGCAGTCCCCCCCAGCACGAGATCCTTGCGCCGCCCGTGGTTGTCGTTGATGAGCGCGCCTACCGTGTAACGTGCGCCATCGACATCGACCACCCGCGACGCGGTACCGATGCCGCCCTTGAAATCGTAGCAGGTCATCCCCGTGCCCGCTCCCACGGCCCCTTCGGCCACGGGTCCGCCGGAGGCCGTGTCGAGTGCGGCGCGCACGTGCTCGGAGGTGACGTGCCGACCGCGGATGTCGTTGAGAAAAGAGTTGTCGCACTCGCCCACCACGGGCGTGAAGACATCTTCCTCACGACCCAGGCGCGGATAGCGGTCGAGCATCCACGAGATGGCTCCGTCGAGCACACGCCCAATGCTCAGGGTGTCGGTCATGAGAATGGGCGTCTCGAGAAACCCCGACTCGTTCACCCACCACAGACCGGTCATCTCGCCGCAGCCGTTGAAGGCGGCCGCCGCCGCGGGCAGCTTGCGATGGAAGGGATCATCGCCCGGCGCGAGCACGGCGGTGACCCCGCATCGCGCGGCATTGCAGCCCTCGCCGTGAATCACGGTGACGTGCCCGACGCGCACACCGTCGACGTCGGTGATGGCATTGCGCGGGCCGGTCGGCAGGTCTCCCAGGCGAAGCCCCCACGCTCTCGCGCGCGGCCGGACCAACGGGGGCAACCCGTGCTCGCTCACGCTATGCGGGCTCGGGAACGTCGGGGGCGATCGACTTGATGGCGTCGACCACGTGATTGGCGATGCCGCGGTAGAGCGCGAGCTCATCGGCTTCTCGCTCGGGCAGCGGCGCGTCGATGAAGGTGCTCATGTCGAGGGGCTTGCCGATGAAGACCCGAACGGTCTGGAACGCCTTGGGAACCGTCATGCCCACGCCCAGCACGCGGCTCATGCCCACCATGCGCACCGGGATCACCGTGGGACGCGACTTGTAGATGAGCTTGCCCACGCCGGCCTTGCCCCGCCCGATCTCGCCGGTACGCGAGCGCGTTCCCTCGGGAAAGACCACCACGATGTTCTGCTTGAGCAGCTCGATCCACCCATCGACCTGGGCCATGTCGCCAGACTTGCGGTCGACAGGGAACGCCCGCAGGTGGCGCAGGAAGTGGCGGCCGATGACCCCCATGATGCGATCTTTCAGCTTGCGCGATCCGGGGTCACCGAAGAAGTTCTTTCGGTCGGCGAGCTGGATGGGGAGGAACTCGGGGCGGAAGAGCACCTTCGGCAGATACACGGCGCTCTCGAAGGCGAAGTTATCGAGGATCGAGTTGTGGTTGAGGCAGTAGAGCACATTCTCGCTGTGCTCGGGAATGTTCTCGGTGCCCTCGACCTGGGTGCGGTTGAGCAATCGGAAAAGCACGAACGAGCCTACCGCGGCCGCGCCAAGAGCCAGGCCGAACGCCAGCCCCCCCCGCACGCGACTGAACGCGCGAACCTCTGGGTCTGCCTGCGCTTGCGTATCTTCCACGAGTGTCTCGTCAGCCACGCCCTGGGTCATCGTCTTGCCGCCTCCTGTGCCATCACGCTTCTTCCCTCGAAGAGCCCCGGAGAGAACGCGTCAATTCTCCGTGAAGGCACACATGCCTTCATGCGATTCACTGCGCGTGAAGGGCCTCAGCGATGGCGCCCACGGCCCGATCGGCCGCGCCGGAGAACGGGGCGTAGACCGCGTGCAGATCGACACGCATGCGAGCCCAGTCGCTGTCGAGAGCCCCGTTCACACTGTACGGGCCGCGCTGCCCTTGCACCCGCCCCCGCAAGGGCAGCGGATCGCGACCCAAGGGGGTGCGCCCGAACGTGAACAGCACCTTGTCGGCCACGAGCATGGGCGTGAGAAACCCGATCATCTCGGGCACCACAGCAGCGGGCGCCATGAGATTCGGCTGTGAGTACACCCGGCCGATGTAGCGGTCGACCATGGTGCGATAGACGAGCACCTTGACGAGCCGCCCGACAACGGGGAGCCAGTCGAGCATGCCCAGCAGGCCGTGCCACGGGATCTCCTCCAGGCGATTGGTCGGGAGAACCACGAGCATGGGCTTGCCCAGGCTCCCGGCTTCTCCCGTCTTCGTTCCGGGGATGCTGACGACGAAGTCGGCGGCCGCCATGGCGTCGAGCATGCCTTCGCGCACAAGAGCGAGCCGGGTTCCGGCGGCGCTCGTCAGAGCGGCCTGCCCGTCATGCTCGGAAAGCGTGCCCGGGATGCCCCCCACGACGAGATCGATGGGCATCTCGAACCCTGGACGCACCCGCGCCCACTCGACGAATGGCGAGACGAGAAGGCTGAAGCGCGCCTTCGGCATGACGGCGCGCACGTGCTCGGCCACCTCGAGAAAGAAGCGGCTCAGCATGACGATCTCCTGGGGACGGCTGCCCGGCAGGAAGACGACGTGAGGTGCCGCGGGGCTTGCGGCGTCGGCAGAAGGCGCGGGGAGATCGGCCGCCACCGCGCCGCCCAGCGCGCTGCGCACGCTGTCGACGACGAGATCGCCGATGACCGCGACGCGCTCCGGCGCGATGCCCTGGGCGCGCATGCGCTCGGCGTCGGCCGCGGTCTTGACGAAATACCCCCGCAGGAAGCGATCCCACATCGGGTTCGCCCACTGGAAGGCCCAGGCGGGGATTCGGCTGCGCCTCGCCAGAAGAGCCGCGTACATGAGGTCTCCGCCCAGGTGGATCAGCGCGGCGCCTGGCTCAGGCAGCCCCCGCAGCAGCATCTTCAGCAGGCGACGGGTGGGGATTACCGCATCAACGCCAGGAACAGCCCTGGCCACCGCCTCTTCACGACCCGTGGCGAACGTGCACGGCAGCATGATCACGACGCAGCGAAACCCTGGCAGCTGACGCCGCAGGCTGGCCACCACCGGCACCAGGAAGCCCGAGATCTCCCCTGGGCTGTTGGCCGTGATGTAGATGGTGCGACGCGCTGTCACCGGTCGAAGGGCGCCCGGATCAGAGCGTCACGCGGAACGCGGGCGCGCCCCCGGTGTAGTGCAGACCGGTGTCACGCAGCAAGCCCGACCTCACGTCGACGGGAACCACGAGGCGCACCGCGGGCTTCGTGCCGCTCTTGACCGTGCCGCTGGGAAACCAGAACTTGAGCGCGTGGGTGACCGCGGCGCCGGGCAGCATCTGGCGAAAGCTGATGGTCTGCCAGTCGCCTTCGTCAGCCTTGAGAATCGTGCCATCGGCCAGGGCAAGGGTGGGCAGGCCCACGCCGGTGTTGAACAGCGAGACCTCCTTGTTCGACCCGTTGCGGATCTCTACCGTCACGGCCCATCCGGGCACCCCGTTGCTGAACGGCTTCTCGGCCACCTCGACCGCCGTGGCGCGCAGGCGCCAGATGCCATTGAAGAGCCACTCGCCCTTTGCCCCCTCGACGCCCGTGATCTGATGCGCGCCGCCGCTGTCGGGACGGAAGCGAATCGACAGGCGCCCGTCTCCGACGGTGACCTGGGCACCGGCGGCCTTGAGATCGCTCACGGACACCCAGGTCTCGCCATTCTGCGAGATGGGCGCGTGGGCGGCGGGCTTGCCGTTGATGAAGAGGGTTCCCGCGCCGGCAAGGGCGCTGGCGGCGAATGCGCCCAGCAGGGCGGCGGTGGCGATGAGCGGACGAATGTTCATGGAGAGGCTCCTCTGCAGCTGTGGAGGGAAGACCCGCGGGGGGGAAAGGTTCCTCTGCGGTGGAGATGTCTCCTGTGCGCTGCTCCACGCGAATCCCGCGAGCCGCGCACCGCGACCCACGGCGATTCAGCGGCAGTTCCCCCACCGTCTGCGACCTCCGGCGCCCCATCGAGCGACAGAGGCACTGCACCGCGCTATGCTCGCGCGTGGCGACATCTGCTCGGCCAATCGCGTTGGAGGTCTCCCATGTCCGGCACGCTGCTCGACCACGTCGAGTCGTACTTCATTCGACGATTCACCCCACCGCGCTCTCCAGCCGCTCTCGCAGACGAGGCCGTCTGGAGGAACGGGGTGCGCCACCATCACGATCCAGAACGCGACGTGTTCGTTCTGAACACGACCACCAACGGGGTCGCGGCGCGCTTCGAGACACGAGATCGCGGATGGATGCGCGCGCCACACGTGGAGGCGGTCGATCGAGACGGCTGGCGCCTCCAGGCACGCGCCGAGCGACACGGGCTGCGTCACGTCCTGGTGGCCAGCGACGCGGCCACGGGCATCGAGACCCGTCTTGATCCGCGCGGACACGACGTGGATGTCCGCGCGCCGGGTGCGGTCGGCCAGCGCGACAGCCGCGGTCTGGCTCCCCGCAAGATGTGCGCCCAGACGGCGGAGCCCGCCACCCATCAGCACATCGACGCCGATGGAAACGTGTTCTACTTCGCCCACGAGGAGACGTGCACCGAGGTCTCTTCGCAGGGCGCCAGGCGCACCACCGCCGAGATCGAGGCGACGGTGCGCCCCGCAGACAAGAAGATGCTGACCGTGACCCGGCTGCTTACGGGTTACCGACAGGGCGACGTGAGCGAGCTGCCGATGACGGTGATGCGCGATCTCGACGCCGAAGGACGGTTCACCCTGGCCACCGACTTCGGAGATGGCGACGTTGCAGGCAATCATGCGCATCAGCTGTTCGTGCTGCCCACGCCGCCCCCGCAAGCGACCCTCCGCTGAACCGCGTCAGAAGGGTGGATCGCACCCCATCGTGAACCTCGCGACATGAAGAACTTCGCAC